>NZ_JARJHT010000002.1:900000-1191513 GCF_029269745.1 Polluticoccus soli
TGATTCATTTAAGATCTATAGTGATCAGTTGGCGTCGACGTACGTGAGATTGCCACCTGTATACCAACACGAGATATTTGAAGAAAACGAAGCGGCAACCGGCAAATTCTCCAAGCTTTCAAAAGCCTGCAATGGACGCATGAAGGTGCTTATGAACTCATCTGCTGTTGTCAGCGAAATGACTTCTACTATAAAAGCTGCCTCTGCAACGGAGTCCGACATGGTAATCCTGATCGACAGGACTGCCAGTATGGGCGATCATATCAACAAGGTAAAGGAGGGTATCAACCAGATCATTGATACCGTAAAAAAATATAAAGGCACCCGGCTGGCCATTGCTACCTATGGCGACAAGAATTATGAAGGCCCATGGTGGTTCAAGTTTAAGAATTTTGAAACCAACTATAACCAGGCAGCCCAGTATGTAAAGGATATCGAAATAATAGGCAACCCCGACTGGCCGGAATCTGTATATGACGCGGTTATGCAATGCCTGCAAAGCGATTTTTGGCAATCGAAAAAGAAATGTAGCATCATCCTGGTGGGCGATGCTCCGCCGCAAGAAAAACCATACTGCGACTATACGCTAGAGGATGTGATCAGTGCATCGAGAGAGAGAAAAGTACGAATGAACTTCTACCCGATCCTGATCCTGCCTGAGATCAGGCAAGTGCGAATTTCGGAAGAGGATAAAGACAAATATGAAAACATCACCGGCAACACCACACTCTACCCCAACCCCTGCCGCGGCAAATTGACGCTGACCATGGAAAAAACAAGCACTTACTACATTGAAATATACAACATGAACGGCGAGATCGTGGTAAACGATCAGCACTTCGGCATCATCTGGCAGAGGGATATTTCTGACCTACCTAACGGCGGATATATTGCTCGGGTAATTAATTCAGACCACACCTTCGAGCTATTTAAGTTCATACTGCAACATTGATGCGCAGAGCCTGAAGCTACTAATAATTACTTACTTTAAGCTTAGCTGCGGCTGCGAGAAAGAATATCCCTAGTTTTGAAATCGCAGTATGTCAAGCGCCTTACAACAGCATATACAGAAGTTCACCAGCATTGGTGGAAAGGAAATGAAGGAGATACTCTCTTTTTTCGAAACGATAGAACTAAAGAAAAAACAAAACCTGCTAACCGAAGGCAGCGTATGCAAGCACAGCTATTTTGTAGTAAAAGGTTTGCTGCGTATGTTTTTCATCAATGATAAGGGCGTAGAACAAACCACGCAGTTTGCACTGGAAAACTGGTGGATAGCTGACTATACCTCGTTTGAACGGCAGGAGCCTTCGGAGTTCAATATACAATCTGTTGAGAAAGCAGAAGTGATGGCCATAACCTATGCTGCACAGGAAATACTATTGCAACAACACCCTTCTATGGAAAGGTATTTCAGGATGGTACACCAGCGGGCCCATGCGGCAGCCCAGTTCAGAATAAAGAGCCTTTACGGCCTTTCACGCGAGGAATCTTATCATTTATTTGCTGATAGACACCCGGAATTTGTGCAGCGGGTTCCGCAATACTTACTGGCATCTTTCCTGGGCTTTACCCCTGAATACCTGAGTGAAATAAGGGCAAAACGAAAATCTTAAACCAGTTTAAGCAACCGGGCGAAGGTTCAGGCCTAAATTTGTGTTCTAATAATTTTTTATCAAATGGAAAGAATGAATATCGGAAAGCTGCTGCCAGAAGTATACAAGTCGATGTATGCTTTAAGCATCATCTCAGCAAAGTCCAACCTCACGAACATTCAAAGAGAACTTATCAAGATCAGAGCATCGCAGATAAACGGTTGCGCTTTCTGTATTGATATGCACACGAAAGACGCACTGAAATACGGCGAAACTCAACAGCGCATCTTCCTGCTGAATGCATGGAGAGAAACCAGCTTGTTCACCGACGAAGAAAAAGCGATACTGGCCATAACTGAAGAGGTAACGCTCATCAGCCAACATGGACTGACTGAAGCTACTTACAATAACGCAATGAAGTATTTCAGCGAGGAGACCATAGCCCAGATCATTATGTCGGTGGTGGTTATTAACGCCTGGAACCGCATATCGGTAAGCAGCCACACAGAAATACCTGAGTAGGAGTCTTGCCGTCAAAAATAGCAAAAGCCGCTCCTCAGCGGCTTTTGTTTTATTTGCGAACCTATTCAGAAGTTGATAGATTTGATAGATAATACAACTGAAAATGGATAATATCCAAAGAGTATACAGGATGCCTTTTGCGAGCGTATACCCGTTATACATAAAAAAAGTGGAGAGAAAAGGTCGCACAAAAGAAGAGGTTGACGAAATCATTTTCTGGCTGACAGGATATAACCAGCAAACACTGCAACAACAGATCGACAGGAAAACCGACTTCGAAACCTTTTTTGCGGAGGCGCCACAGATCAATCCAAATGCATCGAAGATCACTGGTGTGATTTGCGGATACCGAGTAGAAGATATCGAGGATGAACTGATACAAAAGGTTCGCTATATGGACAAACTGATAGATGAACTAGCGAAGGGAAAGAAGATGGACAAGATATTAAGATCGTAAGGATCAAGCTTGACTGCTGATTCAATTTTTATTAACACAACAAACCACATATACAAATGAAACGTGTAACAGGAATTGGGGGCATTTTTTTCAAATGCAAAGACCCCGAGAAATTCAGGGAATGGTATAAAACCCATCTCGGTTTTGATATAACACCCTACGGAGCAAAGTTTGACTGGGCCCAGGAAGGCGGATATACGCTGTGGAGTCCCTTTTCAGAAGAAAGCAAAAAATTTGAACCCTCGTCAAAAGAGTTCATGATCAACTACCGGGTTGAAAACCTGGATGCACTTGTAGCAGAATTAAAGAAGGAAGGAGTGACAGTGTTGGGTGATGTAGAATCGTTCGGTGAGTACGGAAAGTTTGCGCACATTCTTGACATAGAAGACAACAAGATCGAATTGTGGGAGCCGGCGAGCAAATAGTACACCAATAATTAATCATTCAACGATCAAAAAAGGTGAAACAATATGAGAAAGCTTGTCGTCCTATCGATGATCACCTTAGATGGTGTAATGCAGGCACCCGGTGGACCTGAAGAAGATACTTCGGGCGGTTTCGAGTATGGTGGCTGGGTAGCACCTTATTTTGACGAGGTCTTTGGCAAGATCCTCAAGGAACAGCTGAAACCCACAGACCTGCTTTTAGGCAGAAAAACATTTGAGATCTTTGCCAGCTATTGGCCAGATCATGAAGCTATATGGCCTGGTATCAACCAGGTTACTAAATACGTCATGTCAAAAACCATGAAAAAATCTGAGTGGGAAAACTCAGTTTTCATCGATAACGTCGCTGATATCGAAAAACTAAAAAAATCAGAAGGTTCTGATATCCAGGTTCACGGTAGTGGTGAGCTCATTCAGCTACTTCTGCAGAATGATTTGGTTGACGAACTGTGGCTCAAAATTTACCCGTTGACGCTTGGCAAGGGGAAAAAATTGTTTCGCGACGGTGCCATCCCCGCAGCATTTACATTAATAGAAAGCACAGTTACACCAAGCGGTGTTATAATGGCCAACTACCGGCGAGCCGGAAAGGTCAAGACGGGCACCGTCGGAGCCTAAAACCGCGAAAAGCAAAGCCACTGAGTTTCAGTGGCTTTTTATATTCTCCAACCTTCTTTTGCACAAAATCATAAAAACAATTTGTTGAACTAAATTTTTAGTTTAGTTTTAAACTATAAACTTAGTTCAATATCGTATTATGAAGCGACTGACTAAAGCTGAAGAACAAATAATGATGGTTCTGTGGGAGATCGGTAGCGGGCTCTTGATGGAAATAGTAGAGGCGATGCCGGAACCCAAACCACATAAGAATACAGTAGCCACCATTCTAAAAATACTTACAGAAAAAAAGTTTGTGCACGTAGAGCCAGTTGGACGGTTTCACAAATACTACCCTTCAGTTACAAAAGACGCTTACTCCAACCGGACATTAACAGGCCTAGTAGCAGATTACTTTGAAGGGTCTTTTACCGATGCTGTTTCATTTCTTGTAAAAAAGAAGAAGCTGTCTGTAAGTGACCTGGAGCTATTACTTAAACAACTAAAAAAAGATAAGTCATGAGCCTACCAATCTTCTCGTTTATCATGCAATCGTCGATATGTGCGGCTATCTTTTTCTTATACTATTTAGCGGTATTAAAACGTACACACACGCACCAGTTCAACCGCTGGTATTTGTTTTGCTCAGTTTTGCTTAGTGTAACATTACCCCTATTAGAGCTTCCATCGCTTTTGGGCAGCTATGCTCCTGCAGCCGGGTTCACCATGATGCCGGTTATTGGTACAGGTGGCGAAATCGAAACAACGTTCTTTTCCCAAGGCAGTGGTGAGACCTCCATCAAAGACATTTTGAACAATACCTATTATGCAGTGGCAATATTGCTGGGCGCAATGTCGCTCGCAAAAATTGTGTGGGTAGCCTGCATTTATTATTTCGGTAGCAGGTACCGCCGCAATGGCGTTAGGTTTGTTGAGTCTTCACTTGTTAGCGGACCATTCTCTTTCGTGAACACTATATTCTGGCCTGCGCATCTTGATGCAAATAGCGCTGAAGGTACTCGTATTATAACCCATGAGCTGGCTCATATCCGCCAATGGCACACGTTTGACAAGCTGATCGTTCAAACGATCCTCTGCATCTGTTGGCTTAACCCCGTACTCTGGTTCGTAAGACGCGAGCTGTGGTTGCAGCATGAATTTATTGCCGACAACGCAGCCATTGAAAACAACGACTCAGAGGCGTTTGCCCGAATGCTCTTATACTCCACTTACAAGATCGATAACAATACCATAGTTAACTTTTTTTATCACTCCCCCATCAAAAGACGTCTTAACATGATACTAAACAATTCTAAAGGCACCAGCACTATAGTGCGCTGCGTATGCGCTCCCCTGGCTTTAATGCTATCGTTGGCTTTCCTTTCTTTTAGCGCCGCAGACAATGCCGCCCAACACCCGCGTGCCAGCAAAAAGATTGTAGTGATTTTGGATGCCGGGCATGGCGGCATCGATATAGGTGCCAACAGCAACTCCGGCCACCAGGAAAAGGATATCACGCTTGCTATATGCAAAAAGATAGAACACCTGGCCAATGAGTACAACATCGAGATAATCCCAACAAGAACCGGGGACGAACAGGTGTTGCTGGAGAACCGGGTAAAACTTAGCAACAATAAGCAAGCAGACATTTTTCTTTCCGTACACCTTGCCAAGAACGATCCAAAAGACGCACATGCCAACGACTATAAACTTGGTATCAGCTCAAAAAACAGCAATTACCAAAGCAGCCAAATACTTGCATCTGCTATCGCAGGGCGACTCAAATCCCAGGACGTCAGCGCAAGTGTATCGGACTATAGCAAGGTCTTTGTTATTCGCGAGTCGGCACATACTGCAGTTCTGCTTGAATGTGGCAATATAAATGACCCATCTAATGTGGCCCTTATACTCGATGACACTAAGCTTGAGCTTATGTGCAGAAACGTGCTGAGCGGTATTGTAGACTATGAGCACAGTCGCTAATAAGTTTCGGTAGCCAACAGGGTGCGATTTGCTGATTTTTGTTGCCGTTTGTTGCCGTTTTGGGGAGAAATTTAAAGACTACAATTTTGAGTTTTCAATTCACTTTCGAAACGAACCCGTTGACAATAAACCAGTCGCGGCCGAAAATGATACAACATTGCTGCACGAAGATTGATAACCTTTGTTTCCGGCAAAGAGGACATCATTAGCGTTATCCCACCCTGTCGTGTGTACAATTGTGTACTTTTTCGATTATTTCAAAAAATACACAAGCGGCGATGTCGGAACCCAGCGATTTCAAAGAGTTATTATATAGCAAATATACTACAAATTAACAAAATATAAAATTTATATTTTCGATGGGAGTACTCTAGAAATCATTGTTAGATAATATTCGTTCATGAGATTTTCGTTGCTTAAAAAAATCCTTGAGCCGATCTTTAATGACCATTTTAAGTAATTCGTTCATTGGAGATGTTTTGAACATAAAATCAATCGGCCTGCCTTGAACCATTGTTATTCGATATTTTCTTTTAGAAATAGTAACATCAAATTTTCTGTCCAACCAATATTTCTCACGATTAATTGGCTGTTGCTCGTCTTCGATAAAGTAAAAATATTGCTCGCCGATTTCAGGTAAAAAGGGTCGTAAATGATAAGTTTCGAGATGAGGTCTACTATTCACTGAGTCACTTTCTGTATAGTTAAGAACATGGACGAGAGAATACTCAGAGCTTTCAGGGTAATTCAAATATTCTTTTATGTTTGGAAAATATTCGTTTAAACATTTTTCGAAAACCCTGCTAAAATTCTGCTTCAGCTGTTTGAAATTCCCCCATAAAGTCTCCTTACTCCATTTTTGCCACGGATACAATGAATATCTTCTTTCATTAACGTCGTTTGCATAAACGCGAACAGCATTGTCGAATCCCAATTCTTCGAGCAGAATGACATAAAATTTTAGAGCGTTGAAACTATAAAGCCTGGAATCTAAACTAACCTCAACTTTAGGTCGGTGATTTATTGAAATCATTTCTATAGCACTCTGAATTTTCTTCCGGTGAAATTCTTGATTTGAAATTTTCGCCCGGTGATCAATATTAACTCTATCTTCTTTAACCCAGTCAGCATAATATCCACTTTCGGCTTCAAGCATCGGAAGGATACTAAACAATTTCAGTTTTAGGTCTTTAAGAGAATATGAGTCTAATCCTGGTATAAAATCTAGATAATCGCAGAATGTGTCAATAAAGCTAATCAAGTACTCGTTGGCGGAAAATTCGTCTGGAACAATGAAAGTATATTTATCTATCGTTTCATTTATTGTTTTTTCAAGTTCCTTATAAGCGTAAACCCAAGGCGTTTCTTTTATTATCTCGGGACTAAACTTCGATGCTATTGATAAAATAGTACCATCATATAATTCCTGAAAAATGTCATCATAATCCTCGCGCTTGACACTTTTAACGAGAGTCTGCTCTTTTTTAAATTCAACGGGGTACAAAAGATAATTAAACTCGTCTGCATCGTATTTAAATACTCCGATACCAATTTTCCAGTAGTTTGGATACAAATACTTCTTAACGAAGTTAAACTCTCTATCCAGTATGTAATTGTAGATATCAATGAATTCATGAATCTCTTTCAAAACCTGTACTGGCAGATTAGTAGGAGCTTCAAGTCTCGTTTGCAACTTTTCGAGGCTTTCTTTCAATTTACTATTAACATCCAGCACTTCATCGTACCCATGTATTTTATCGATTGATTCTTTTGCGATTTTAATCCAGTCAGCGACATACAAATTATTCGTACCATCTAAGCAGTTTTCGATTGGAATAGCTATTGACACGCTTTTACCTTTAATCCTTTGACTAGTTTCTATTAGAGTTTTTCTGTCAAAGTATTTCCAGTACGCCTTTTTATCGTCCCTATTCACAACGATTAGAATAACGGGAATTACGGAAATATCGCAGTATGCTAACAATGAGGTTTCAACCTGATAAGACGGTTTTTTATAGTTTTTGGGTTGAAGCGTCTTTAATTGAATATCAATTTTACCAATTGGAAATTGCTCATTATCAGTAATCTCTAAAATACCATCTGAGTTGGGCACTTTATCGAGAGTACGAACATCCCCTTTAATAAATTTTCTATCTAACAAAACATGAAAAATATCCCTTACCTCTTGTTCTGTTGAACTCGTATAAGGATAACCCGCAGGTTTTGCATCAATAATCTTCTTGCCTTGTACTTTCATACTTAAATGACTATTAGTTAGGGATGCCGGATACTTTTACAAACGAATACGCCCAAAGGAGCACAAACGTTATGACAAATGTTATTAGCTCCCAACTCCAATTCCAGCTCCAATGGTATTTTTCAATGCCTTCCCAGGTAATATTTTCCTCTTCATTTTTTTCACACACAAACGTTGCTATGTTTCGCATCCTTGATAAACTTTTCAATTGCGAATGTTTGATAAAGACGATAAATAAGCCATGGATGAAAAGAAAGCCGATAAACAAACCGGTTTCGTGATTACTTGGAAAGTTAATTTTGTTTTCAGCCTTAGCGTAGCTAGCCAACACAATGACAGTCCACAAAGCAACATTCATTTTCCACTGGATATCTCGTGTCTTATTATACTTCTCTGCTTCTACTTTATAAACTTCAAGAAGGTTATCTTTTTCTTAGCCATACAGAAAAATAAAGTTTTTTTTGCGTTTTCTTTCTAGCTATCTCGTCCCCAGTCAGCATTCCTACAAACACGAACCAATAATTTGGATCCTAAAACAACGGCAACTGCCCATGCTTTATCCTTCTAAAGGATGAAGTATTCCATTCCATCTCTGTTTGGTTCAGCCCATATTTTTTGCAGTATAGATGAAACTGCGTGCGTATCAGTTCGGCAAACTTACCATCGCCTACCATGCGGTTGCCCCATCGGCTATCGTTCACCTGGCCTTCGTGGCAGGCTGCTATCTGGCCCCATACTTTTTCTGCACGGTCGGGAAAGGCTTTGAACAGCCAGTCTTTGAATATCGGTCCAATGGCGCCGTTCAGTCTTACTACCGTATACCCTGCCCATTTCGCTCCTGCTTCTGCTGATGCCTTCAACACATCATGCATGTGCATATCGTTCAGTCCCGGTATCAACGGTGCATTCATGATGCCTGTAGGTACACCGTTCTTCGCTAAGGTCTCCACCACTTTCAAGCGCGAACGGTAAGAAGCAGTACGTGGCTCCAGCACTCTGCGCAGGTCTTCATCCAGCGAGGTGATGGAAGAGAATACACGTACGAGGTTGAGCCTGTTTAGTTCTTTGATAATATCAAGATCACGGAGCACGAGTGCATTCTTGGTGAGTATGCCAACGGGGTTGCGGTACTCCAGGCAGATCTCCAGCAACTTGCGGGTGATGCGCATGCGGCGTTCTATAGGCTGGTAACAATCCGTATTGCCCGAGAGGGATATAACTGATGGTTCCCAATTGGGGTTCTCGAAAAACTTCTTCAGCAACTGCGGTGCATTCTTCTTCACCACTATCCTGCTCTCGAAATCTACACCCGCGCTGTAACCCCAGTACTCGTGCGAGTTGCGCGCATAACAATAGATACAACCGTGCTCGCAGCCCTGGTAAGGATTGGCGGAGAACATCATGCCTACATCGGGACTGGTCACCTTATTGACCAGCGTTTTACTATCGTCAAAGATGTATTCGGTCTTACGTTCTTCCACTTCCCAATCATCGATAGCCTCGGGATGCTCCTGCACATACTCCCCTTTCAGGAACCTGTTCTTTGGATTGAACTGGGCTCCCCTGCCCTTGTCGAAACGCTCGTTTGCTCTTTGGTTGATCATAGTTTTTTGTTTTGTGGTGGGGTGTTTTAATCTTCTTCCAGCATGTATTTATTGAACTTATCGCCTTCGTACAGGTCTTTCACCGAACCGAAGCCGATAGCATCTGCCATTTCGTTTGGCCTTATCGTCTCGCAGGCTTTGCGTACAGCGTTCTTGCCGTAGCGGTCTTTGATATTGTACATGGTCTTTCGCGCAGTATCGGCCTTTATCTTATTCTCAAACAGGCTATACTGTATACGCGCACCATGAATGAAGTTTGAAATAGCCACACCCATTTGCATCGTCCTGTTGTTGAAAATAGTGTCAATGTTGCGCGGGCGTTCAAACTCTGCAATGCGATCGTAGATATAACTGCGCATCTCCATGGCATCCTGCGTCGGGTCGGCCAGCTTTATTTTCGTCTCCCAACTGGTGAAATCTTTGTACCTGATAAAAAAGCTCACCTCCTTGCAGAACACGTCCTGCTTCACCATCCGCTGCTCCAGTCTCGTACACAGCGATATCAGCAACGACTCCAACGATTGTTTCGATTCTCGCTGCACCTGCGATACCGTACGCGTAGCACTCATAGCACGGTAATCGTTCTTATACAGATCCGTCTCGCGGAAGTGAAGCCGTGAATGCCAGTAGTTGCCCACCACACCACCAAAGGCCCTGCGCAGCAAAGCATCTGAAGCATGACGCAGCTCCAGCGGCGTACGGATGCCGATGGTTTGCAATCTTTTTTCGTTGGCTTTTGCTATACCCGGCAGGTCGGTCAGCTTCATGGTGGCCAGGTAGTCGTCGATATTATCCGGGGTTATCACTATCAGTCCATCGGGCTTCTGCAGCTCGGTGCCTAGCTTGGCCAGGAAAGAATTGGGCGCAATACCTATGGAGCATTTAATATAGTCACCGCATTCTTTTCGAATGTCCTCTTTTATGCGATAAGCCACCTCCCTGAAATCAGGATAGACAAGTTTGTATGAACTAAAGTTCATCACAGCCTCATCAATGCTTTTGGCCATTACGTTCGGCGTGTCGCAATAGCTGGTCAGCACTTTCATGACGGCCACGTGTATCTCGCGGTAGCGGTGCGGACGTGTGGTGGTCGTCATCATCTGCGGGCACAAGGCCTTGCCCTCACCGAGGCGCATGCCGGTCTTCACGCCAAAACGTTTGGCTTCTATAGACGGTGCGATGATGCAAGCATTGGGACTATCAAACGTGAGCACACCCAGCGGGCGGTCCCTGAATTGGGGGTTGTCCTGCTGCTCCACACTGGCAAAGTAGCTGTTCATGTCTACATACATGATGACAGCGCCGTTAGTTCCGTTGTATGAGTTAGCCGAGATCCGCATAAATGCCCGTTTGCTAAGCCGAAACTAGCACATTTGGACAATTGTACAAATTTTTATTGGACATTTATTTAGAATTAATGTACAAACCAACTTGTACATGGCACAGTTTTGAAGCAAACTCCCAAAACAATACCATGGCAAGAAGATGGATAGTCTTGATACTGAGCATCATCAATCCATTTTTCGACTGGCTATTAGGGCTTACACCCCTGGCAGGAAGGTCGATGGTGGAAATAACCGATCAGTATGATACACTATTCAGGCCTGCTGGTTATGCATTTGCTATCTGGGGAGTTATCTATTTGTCCTTTATCATCTACGCCGTTTACCAGTTATTACCTGCACAAAGGGCCAATAAACTTTACGACAATGTGGCAACGACTTTCATTATATCGAACCTGTTGGGAATGGCCTGGCAGGTAGCTTTTAGAAATGATGTTATTACTGCCAGTCTTGCAATAATTATTGCAATGCTTGTTTCCTCTATCGTTATGTATGCCCTTACCCGGAATGCAGCACTGGCGAACAGGACAAACAAGTGGATCTCCGTTCCGTTTGGCCTGTACATGGCCTGGCTATCCGTCGCAACAATCGCTAACATTGGGATCTGGCTGGCTAGTATAGATTGGCGCGGCGGCGGCGTTTCAGAAATACTGTGGACGAACATAATGCTTGCCCTGGCCCTGGGTCTGGCTATGTTATTAAGCCGGTTGTTCCGCGACTTAAGTATACCAATTGTAGTAACCTGGGCAATTCTTGCTATCTATATTCAAGTGCATGACACCGAACACCGCGTGGCAGCAGTTGCACTCATTGCAGGCCTGGCAGGTGTTGCGTGGATAATTGGATTAGGCATATGGGACAAATCCAGGACACGTCACATTAGCGCTTCATAACAGGCGCGATCACCTTTCCAATGTTACCACTTGGCATCTGTATTTTGAGCAATGCAGCAAGGGTTGGAGCTATATCGGTCATATATACAGTGCGGTGGGTTTCACCTTTGGCAATACCCCAACCATACCATAACAAAGGGATGTGCGTGTCGTAAGGATTCCAGGAACCATGTGTAGTACCAGTAGCGCCATGATCGCCACTGAACCAGCCCGGCTCGGATATTATTTGAATGACTCCGCTCCTTTTACGATTATAGCCGTTGATGGCCATTTCCCTTATCGGCTCGGGCAAGGCCAGCCTGCCTATCAATTCCATATCTATTGCATAAGCAATCCCCGGACGTTTGCCCAGCCAATCGGTAATAGCAGCTTTCACCTGCGTACGATCCAGTTTCAATCGCGCAATGCCCGATTCATTGAGGTATACCTGGTAGTTGGTGAACAGACGCACCAACGTATCATGAACACCGAAAGTGTTTTTCAAATGACTATTCAGCAATCGCGCAGTTACAGTATCATTATCTGAACCTGCAGAAATTTTCATATCCTGCATGAACGTTGGATTGTGCGCCGCTCCATGATCCGCAGTCAGGAACAAAGTATACTCACCCTTGCCTACCGACCGATCGAGGTATTTCAGAAACTCAGCCAGCTCTATATCAAACCGAAGGAACATGTCCTCCATTTCTACCGAATTTGGGCCAAAGCGATGCCCGGCATAATCCGTCGATGAAAAACTCACACATAGAAAATCAGGATCGTTTGACTGCCCTAGTTTCTCCTCGTTGATGCAAGCCTTTGCCAGGTTAAAGACCATTGTATTTCCATAGGGCAAATAGCGCAGCCCGTAATATCCCAACCTGCTTCGATCAAAACCTTTTACCGAATGCGGAAATATAGGAGCGCGTTCGCCGGGAAAAGGACCTTCGTAGCGATTGTCGTCGACCACGCTTTGTTTGTATGTATTCAAAGGGTAAAGCAAAGACCAATCAGGAGAAACAAAAGTATCATGGTTGGCAAGGTTAAATTTATTCAGCCATTCGGGCAAGCTGTTTCCATAAAATGAACTGGTAACAAAATTGCCAGTGCTGTCATCGAACCAGTAGGCCCCATTGGCCATGTGTCCAGCCGGCAAAATGCTGCCGCGGTCTTTAATGGCTACGCCAAATACTTTTGAACGGCTATTGGTCGCCAACTTTAGTTCGTCGGTGACAGTCGTGGCCATTAAGTTTTTGGGGCTCATCTTCCCAGCAACCACGCTACCACCTACAGGTCGCACATTATCATCCTGTGCGCAATAAGAATATTTACCAGTGATGTTATCGAGCCAATCGTTGGCAGCGATGCCGTGGATGGAAGGAACGGAACCAGTATACACACAAGCATGTCCCGGACCCGTGAACGAAGGCAGGTAGTTGATCATGGTATTCTGGCAATTGAATCCTTCCGACATCAGGCGCTTAAAACCGCCTTCAGTATAGCGATCGTAGTAACGATAAAGATAGTCCCAGCGCATCTGGTCGACCACGATACCCACCACCAGCTTCGGCCGGGGAACAGCTTTATTTTGTGCGTTAGAGCCAGATACAGATGCTAAAAAGACGAATAAGAAGAGAAAATGCCTCATGAAATAGCGGAGTTGCGCTGCAATATAGTGAGCGTGGGCAAGCATTTTGAGGATAATTTGATTAATTTCGCACCCGTAAATACCCAATTCTTTACACTAAAATCATTATCAGGTAATTATGGATTTATTTGCCAAATTTGAATCAAGACTTGGACCGATTGGTGATTACGCCGAAAAAGCGCCCGGATATTTTGCATTCCCTAAGCTGGAAGGAGAGATAGGAAACAGGATGATGTTCCAGGGCAAAGAGCGTATCGTTTGGAGCCTGAATAACTACCTGGGTCTTGCCAACCACCCCGAAGTACGTAAAGCAGACAAAGAAGCAACAGAACAATATGGCCTCGCCTACCCAATGGGTGCGCGCATGATGAGCGGTAACTCTAACCACCACGAGCAGCTGGAAAAAGATCTGGCTGAATTCGTAGGTAAGGAAGACGCTATGCTATTCAACTACGGTTACCAGGGCATGGTTTCAGCCATCGACAGCCTGTGCAGCCGCCGCGACGTGATCGTTTACGACGCAGAATCTCATGCCTGCATTATCGACGGTTTGCGCATGCACCCCGGCCATCGCTATGTATACAAACACAACAACGTTGAAGACTGCGAAAAACAACTGCAGCGCGCTACAGAAATGGCAGCGCAAACAGGTGGTGGTATCCTCGTGATCACCGAAGGCGTTTTCGGCATGTCAGGCAACCAGGGTGCTATCAAAGAGATCGCTGCCCTGAAAAGCAAATACGAGTTCCGCCTTTTTGTAGATGACGCACACGGCTTCGGTACAATGGGCAAAACAGGTGCCGGTATCGGTGAAGAGCAAGGTTGCATGGATCAGATCGATGTATACTTCTCTACATTCGCTAAGTCTATGGCGAGCATCGGTGGCTTCCTGGCTGCTGACAAAAAAGTGCTGACCTTCCTGCGCTACAACATGCGCTCGCAGGTGTTCGCTAAATCGCTGCCAATGGCTATCGTTGTAGGTAACCAGAAACGCCTGGACCTGCTCCGCACCAAGCCTGAGCTGAAAGAAAAACTGTGGCATAACGTGAACAGGCTGCAAAACGGCCTGCGCGAAAGAGGCTTCGATATAGGCACTACCAACACACCGGTAACACCAGTGCACATGAAAGGTGGCCTGTTCGATGCTACTCAGCTGATCTTCGACATGCGCGAGAACTACAACATTTTCTGCTCGGTAGTTGTATACCCTGTTATTCCAAAAGGCCAGATCATCCTGCGCCTGATACCTACAGCTGTACACACTGACGAAGACATCGACCTGACACTGAAAGCATTCAGCGAACTGCGCGAGAAACTGGACAACAAAGTGTACCCGCAGGAAATGCCGAACATCAACGCAAAGGCAGCGGTTACTGCTTAATTCAATAATCATTTTTTCCGAAAGCCATCTTGTATTGAGATGGCTTTCGTATTTTTCGAACTTTACGAACCATAATGAAAGTATTTATCGTCGGTGCATCGGGCCTCGTGGGCAATAATTGCATGAAGCATTTCAGTGAGCAAGGCTGGGATGTAAAAGGATCTTATTTTTCTTACGAGCAACCAGGCACTGTGTTTTATAGCACGCTCGACACTGTCAACTCAAAGAACTTTGACATAGTAGGCTGGAAACCCGATGTGATCGTACACTGCGGAGCGATGACGCATGTTGACTACTGCGAAACACATGAGGACGAGAGCTACCAGCAAACTGTGCAGAGCACGATAAACCTGATAGAGGTAGCAAAGCAATGCAAAGCGCGCTTTGTTTACATTTCTACCGACTATGTATTTGATGGAAAGAGCGGCCCTTATCGCGAAGACGCACCGGTAAATCCATTGAGTGTATATGCCCGCCATAAACTGGAAGCAGAACAACTGGCAATTAAAGAACTGGACAAAACACTGGTACTGCGCGTTACTAATGTTTATGGCAATGAAGCGAGAGGAAAAAACTTTGTAGCCCGCATAGTAGACCAGTGCTTAAACAAACAAAAACTCACCCTGAAATTACCTTACGACCAATACGCGTCCCCAACCAATGCCTGGGACATAGCCCGCGCTATGTACGTGCTATTGCGTGACAGCAAACACGGCATCTACCACGTAGGGAGCACCGATTACATGAACCGCGTAGAACTGGCGCTGAAGGTGTTAAGCTATTTCCCGCATGCTGAATACGACCTGATACCGATGAGCACTGCAGAGTTGCAACAACCGGCTGCACGTCCATTATTAGGTGGTTTTGTAAAATCGAAATTCAGCAATGAATACCCCGAAATGCTCTTCGGGAACGTAGATAGCTACCTGCAGGAAATCCTTGGTTAAAGGCAAAAAGAAATCCCGACATACCGTGGTAAGTCGGGATAGGACTGTACTTACTAACCCATCGTAAGTAAAGCAAATATCTGAAAAAGGATTTTCAAAAGGAAATTAATTTTTCTCCAATATTAAATTATGGCTTTAATGGCCCGGCAGGACTGAATGCAATGATTTGCAGACTGTTCTACCGGGCTTTAAAATGCTATCCCGTCAGCTAAAAATTGACACAGACAGACAAAAAGTCACCTAAAGGGACAACATTACGCCATAATGGCTGAAAATTTTGAATGGTCCATGGTTTGTTTAGGTATCTGCGTAAACAAAAACGCTAACAACTAAACAAATTAAACTATGTATCAGGCAAAATCTCGCTACAGCGCACCCCACACCTTTGGTGGCATATTGGAAGGCTTATTCAATGACTTCAATACTGAATTCAAAGCCAACCCTCCGGCTAACATATTGGAAACAGAAAAAAGCTATGAAGTACACCTGGTAGCACCGGGTCTTAAAAAAGACGACTTTAAGATCAACCTGGAACGCAACATTCTGACAATTTCTTACGACAAGAAAGAAGACGCGGCTGCCCAGGAAGGTAAATGGCTGAGGAGCGAATACAAAGCAGCAGCCTTCAAAAGAAGCTTTACACTGAATGATAAGGTAAACACCTCCGCCATCAACGCAAAATATACCGATGGTATACTGGCAATAGAACTGCCTAAAAAGGAGAATGCCGAACCGGCAACACAACAAATATCAGTGAACTAAAGATCGTTAGGATTGGTTTAAGATTTAACAGACGAAGCAAAGGGCGAAGTTTTCACTTCGCCCTTTTTGTTTTTTTTCGCTTTCGCTGTTTTACTATTTTACGTAGCCTAGTATTTTCAACATGCTCTGAGCGGTCTGCTCTTTGGCATACAGCCAGTCCTCCAGCTCACCGTTCTTATTGCGCTCTACCACAACGTGCTTGGGCGATGGAATCATACAGTGCTTGATGCCTCCGTACCCAGCAAGCTGATCCTGGTAAGCACCGGTATGGAAGAATCCGATATATAGTGGTTCAGCGCCCTTAGCCTTATCTATTTTAGGCAGGAACACAGCGTTAATGTGCTCTTCGGATGTATAGAAGTCGTGACTATCACAGGTAAGGCCGCCAAGGTGGACCTCCTGGTATTCTCGGTCCCAGCCGTTGATGGGCAACAGCAGGAATTTTTCACCAATACCCCAGGTATCGGGCAGTGTCGTGATGAACGAACTATCGATCATGTACCAGATCTCACGGTCGTTTTGCATCTTATCATCAAGAATGCTGTAAATAACCGCACCACTCTCGCCCACTGTAAATGAACCAAACTCTGTATAGATATTGGGAACATCTACTTTATTACGCTTACACACCTGCTTGATATTCGACACGATCTCGTTGACCATATAATTATAGTCATAGTCGAAAGCAAGTGAGTGTTTGATGGGAAACCCACCACCGATATTGAGACCATCCAATTCAGGACAGATCTTTTTCAGTTGGCAGTATAGGTTTACGACCTTATTCAACTCGCTCCAGTAGTAGATATCGTCCTTAATACCTTTGTTCATGAAGAAATGCAGCATCTTCAGGCGAAACTTCTCACTGCCTTTGATCTTGTCTACATAAAATTCCAGTACATCGCGGCTACGAATACCAAGACGCGAGGTATAGAAATCGAATGTAGGCTCTTCTTCAGTGGCTATACGAATACCGATGTTTACGGGATCCTTAGATCGGATCAGTTTTTTATAGTCTTCAAACTCAGTTTTGTTATCCAGAACGGGAATGACGTTCCTAAAGCCGTCGTTGATGAGGCGGGCTATATTGCGCGTGTAAGGCTTTGTCTTGAAACCATTACAAATAATATACGTGTCTTTGTTGATCTTACGGCGCTTGTATAGCTGCTTGATGATCTCGATATCGTAAGCGAACGAGGTTTCTATGTGTACATTATGCCGCAACGTTTCCTCTACGATGAAAGAAAAGTGAGAACTCTTGGTACAATAACAATAAAAGTACTCGCCATCGTACTTATGCTTTTTGATCGCATCGTTGAACATCTTTTTGGCCTTATTGACTTGCGAACCGATCTTCGGCAGATAGGTCAGCTTAAACGGCGTACCATACTTGTCGATGAGTTTTCTTATGTCCAGCCCGTTAAAATGCAGGTTATTGTCGGATACTTCAAAACCTTCTTGTGGAAAATCAAAGGTTTGTTTTACAAGATCAGTGTATGTATTGTTCATCTATGCCCCTGAAAGGATTGTAAACGATTAGTGTCCCGTTGTTTGTTTTTGATTGAGAAAACAAAAGTAGTTATTTGATTGAATGCAATTCGATTTTTTTCGGCTGCAGCCATTATTTTTTATCGCGATACGCCTTTCAATTAGCTATGTTTGCTGTCTGATCCATTAATGAAAAAAGCACTTCTTCAAATTCACGCGGCTGTTCTGCTCTGGGGCTTTACCGGCGTCTTGGGCAGAGCTATCGATCTTAGCGCCCCGGTGTTGGTGTGGTACCGTATGCTGCTCACAGCAGTTTTCATGTTCGTAATACTGCAATACCGCAAACAATGGCTCAGCATAGGCCGCAAAGACATAGCACCTATGGCTGCAGTAGGCAGCCTGATGGCGCTGCACTGGGTGGCTTTTTACGGCTCTATCAAATTCTCCAATGCCTCGATCGCACTTGTCTGCCTGTCCACTGCGAGCATATTCACGTCACTGCTTGACCCTTTCGTAAATAAGGGGAAACATGATATATATGAGTTGCTGTTAGGCCTTCTGGCACTTGCAGGGGTATTCCTGATATACCATACTTACCGCATGGAGCAATCTTATGTACTGGGTATTATTTTCGGCGTAATAGCGGCCATTCTGAGCTCGGTTTTTACGGTTATCAACAAACGCATCGCCAACCGCTACCCTGCCCGCACCATTGTTTTCTACGAAATGTCGACGGGACTAGTGCTGCTTACCCTGCTGATGCCCATTCAGTTATTCTATATACCAGACACTGTGATCCTGCCATCGGCCATGGATTGGGTATGGCTGGTAGTTTTGAGTTTGTGCTGCACAGTGTGGGCACAGAGCCTGGCCATAAATGCACTAAAACACATCAGTTCCTTTACTGCTACGTTAAGCGTTAACCTCGAGCCGGTTTATGGTATTGTGCTTGCTTTTATCTTTTTTAAGGAGAACAAAGAGCTGCATAGCGGCTTTTACGCTGGCATGGCTTTGATATGCCTCTCGGTAGTTCTGCAAACCATACGTATCCTGCGGCCAAAAGCTTCTCCGGGATATATTAAAGAAAAAGCAGGGATAGATTAACTACCTTTATAGTATAAATTTTGTGTTATGGGCCTGACGATAGAAGAGAAACTAACCAACGAAGGAATTCTGAAGAGTGAGCCAGCGGTGTGGGTCAACTCCGAATCGGTAATGCAAAACGGCAGACTGGTACTTTCAGTTAAGCACCTTGTGTTCATGCTGAATGACGCTGTCACAGCGGCCATCTCCATTGACCTTGACACAATAAACATCTTATCTAACGAAACAGTGCTTACTGATAGCAATATCCTGGCAATAACTTACCTGCAATACGACACTGCGAAATTTACTGTACTGAACTACGAAGAGTGGGAAAAAGCCATAGAACTGGCGAGGATGAAGCCGCATATAGGTAGGACCAATTCCAGCCCTATACAAGGGCCTGCAAGTGCTTAAAGAGATAAAAAAGCAGAAAATGTAACAAGTGGCGTAGGACTATATGCAACTACGCACGCTATTTTTATGTTATACCTTTTAGATTTTACGTTACCATCGTACCTTTGCAGCTATGCTGCAGGAAGCCTCTACTAAAAAGTCCGCTAGGTTATCTTTTGAAGAATTTAAACTGGAAGTGCTGAACGATTTTCACATGGCGGTGGCCAGCCGTGAAGCAAGCCTTATCGGCCGTCGCGAAGTACTGACCGGAAAAGCCAAGTTTGGCATCTTTGGCGATGGCAAAGAACTGGCCCAGATAGCCGCGGCCAAATGCATGCAGCCCGGCGATGTACGTTCCGGCTACTATCGCGACCAGACGTTGATGTTTGCAACGGGCATGAGCGATATCGAAAAATTCTTTTCTCAGCTTTATGCCAACCCGGATGTGGAACATGAACCTTCTACCGCCGGCCGTATGATGAACGGTCACTACGGCACCCGCTGGGTAGATGATAATGGCGACTGGAAAGATCTTACCCAAACACCACAATCATCGAGCGACATTTCTCCTACTGCAGGACAAATGGTGCGCGCATTGGGTTTGGCCCAGGCATCTAAGATGTACCGCAATGTGGAGGAAACAAAAAAAGGCTTTGAGAAATTCACCAAGAACGGTAACGAGGTAGTATTCTGCACCATCGGTGATGCGTCTACTTCAGAAGGTCTGTTTTGGGAAACCGTGAACGCCGCCGGCGTATTGCAGGTACCTCTGGCGATCTTCGTGTGGGACGATGGTTACGGAATCTCTGTTCCGCGTAAATACCAGACAACCAAGAACTCGATATCTGAGGCCCTGGCAGGTATGCAATGGGATGATAAGAAAGGTGGCCTGAATATCTATACAGTAAAGGGCTGGGACTATCCCGGCATGATGCAAACCTTCCAGCAAGGTATTGCCCGCGTACGTGAAACACATATCCCTGCTATCTTCCACGTACAGGAAGTTACGCAACCTCAAGGCCACTCTACTTCAGGCTCACATGAGCGTTACAAAAGCAAAGAACGCCTGGAATGGGAAAAGGAATGGGATTGTATCGCTAAAATGCGCGAGTTTATCCTGGAGAATAATATCGCTACTGAAGAGGAGATCAATAAATTAGAAGATACTGCTAAGGAGGAAGCCCGTACTGCCAAACAACGCGCATGGGACAACTTCATCACCCCCATTCGCCAACAGGTGCAGCAAGCAACCAATGCCTGCAACCAGGTGGTGTATGAAGGTGGCGCTAATACAGAACAAATAGCTGCGCTGGTTCAACAGCTGAACGCAATAAAAGAACCTATCCGCAAAGACGTGATGCAGACACTGCGCCGCGTGCTAGGCATGTGCTCAGGTAACAGCGATGCAGTACGCAGCCTGCGCAACCTGTACAACAACCTGATGGCAGATAACAGGGACAAGTTCAACTCACATCTGCATTCAGAGTCGCCGTACAGCGCAATGAAGGTAAAAGAAGTAGCGCCAGTATTCACTGATGCATCGCAATCGCTGAATGGGTATGAGATACTGAATAAGTTCTTTGACCTAACCTTTGCCAACAATCCCGCTGTAGTAGCCTTCGGCGAAGACTTGGGTAAAATTGGTGACGTAAACCAGGGCTTCGCAGGATTGCAGGATAAATACGGAGAGCTGCGCATATCGGATACTGGTATCCGCGAAGCAACTATCATGGGTCAGGGCCTGGGTATGGCGATGCGTGGCCTGAGGCCTATAGCGGAGATCCAGTACCTGGATTACCTGCTGTACGGTTTGCAACCGTTGAGTGATGATGTGGCTACACTGCAATACCGCACCAAAGGCGGCCAAAAATGTCCGCTTATAGTACGTACACGTGGCCACAGGCTGGAAGGCATTTGGCACAGTGGTTCGCCGATAGGCATGATCATCAACTCTATTCGTGGTATGCACCTGTGTGTGCCTCGCAATATGACACAGGCGGCTGGTATGTACAACACCCTGCTGAAGAGCGATGAGCCCGGTATCGTGATCGAGTGCCTGAATGGTTACCGCCTGAAGGAAATGATGCCGGATAACCTGGCTGAGTATACAGTACCTTTCGGAGTGCCGGAAGTAGTGCGCGAAGGAACCGATATTACGATCGTTTCTTACGGCTCTACCCTGCGTGTCATCGAAGAGGCTATTGTCAACTACCTCGAACCACTGGGTATCTCTTGCGAAGTGGTTGACGTAAGAACACTGCTACCTTTCGACATCAACAGCATGATCGTTGAATCGTTGAAAAAGACGAACCGCATTGTGTTTATAGATGAAGACGTGCCCGGTGGTGCATCTGCCTACATGTTCCAACAGGTGATGGAAAAACAAGGGGGCTACCAATGGTTGGACGTAGCTCCGCGTACTATCAGCGCACAGGCGCACCGTCCAGCTTATGCGACAGACGGCGACTACTTCTCGAAACCAAATGCAGAAGATATCGCTGCGATCATCGAAGAAATGATGGCCGAATAGCCTATTCGAACATAACATTGAAGCCCCGCTTACGCGGGGTTTTTTTATTCTGTCCAAAGCAACATTAACGCAATTGCCATGAGTATATGACTTTGTCATGAAAAAATAAAAAAACTACTGAAAGAAACAGCATTCATACACACGGCTTCGTTATTGGAGTATCTTAGGCTGAACCATTAACCTACTTATGAAAAAACTGTACACCTTTTGCCGCATCACGGCCCTTTCAACTCTTTTGTTTAGCGGATCATTGAAATCGAATGGCCAGTACTGCATTACTAATCTGTACCTGACCGGCTGCACAAACAATGACTATATCCGGTCTTTTCGTACCAGCGGAGGAATGGGTGACATAATGAACCCCTCCACAGGTTGCTCAAACACAACCAACGGTTACACGTACTATAGCGCTCTTTCGCACACCACCAGCGTGGGAAACAACGTTAACTTTAGCATAGTCAACAACCCGTTCAACAATGAAAACTATTACTTTTATGTAGACTGGAACGCAGACGGCGATTTTACTGACGCAGGTGAAACGATCACAACAGGCACGGTGCCGGCCGGTGATTCCGTAACAGGAAGCTTTCCGGTTCCGCCGGGTACTACACTCGGGACAAAACGAATGAGAGCGCGGTTTGTATTTAATCCCACTACGCCTGTTACGGCATGCAGCCAGGAAAACTATGGCGAGATCGAAGATTACAATCTGAACATCGTAGCACCAGCGCCTCCATGCAATTCTCCGTCAAATGCAACAGTCAGCAACATCACCGGGGTTACCGCAGATATGACCTGGACTGCAGTACCGGGCGCTATCGGCTATGAATGGGCGATCACCACTTCTCCAACGCCCCCTTCGTCGGGCACCGGAAGTGTTACCGGAACTGCGATCGGCACAAACACGCTCACTCCAAACACAACTTATTATTTTCACTTACGCACGAAGTGTAGTGGCTTCAACCAGAGTTCTGGCTGGGTAACAAAAACTTTTACAACCACTTCGGCGCCTGCTTGCACCGCCCCGTCCAATTTTAAGGTAAACGACGTCACCACCAACTCGGTGCAGTTCAGCTGGTCTCCTTCAAGTACAGCTATAAGCTATGAATATGCTATAACTACCACCACAAATCCTCCGACAACTGGTATTCCCACAACACAATTGTCAGCCAGCATTTCATTACTGAATAGTGCAACCAAGTATTATGTACGTGTTCGAAGCATCTGTAGCGCATCAACATATTCCGGATGGCTCCTTATACCAATATTTACACATTTCTCAACTTCCGTAAATGAGGTAAACAATGACTACCTCAACATCTATCCATCTCCAGCTTCAGATAAGCTAACTATTGAGTCTGCCCAATCTGCAGATAAGGCAATAATCCAACTGATCGATGTTAGTGGAAGAATGGTCATGGAACAGGGGTTTGGCACATCGTCTACAACACTTGATATCAGCAAGCTACAACCTGGAATATATATACTAAAATACCTGCAGGGCCCTACAGTATCGATACAGCGAATTGTAAAGCAATAACTGAATTAAAAGGCCCCGCTGCTTGCGGGGCTTTTTTTGTTATTTAGGTCGGTTATATGCACAAAGGCACTAATATTCGCTATCTTGGAACACCAAATAAATCATATATGAAAAACTTATGCCCTCTTGTCCGCTTCGCGGCTTTTTCGGCAGTTCTGCTTGCTGGCACTCTAAACTCGAACGCACAGTATTGCACAACCAATCTCTACCTTACCGGCTGCATCGATGATGACTATATACAGTCATTTCGCACTACAGGTGGCTTGACCAACATTACCAACTACCTTACCGGCTGCTCTAATACAACTACAGCCGCGTATACCTACTATAGTGCCCACACCCATACTACAAGTGTTGGCAATTCGGTAAACTATAGCTTGGTCAACGGTCCTGTCTATGCGGAGAACTACTATCTTTTTGTAGACTGGAATGCAGATGGTGACTTTACTGACGCCGGTGAAACAATCGCGTCGGGCGCAGTAGCGATTGGTGATTCTGTAACAGGTAGCTTTCCTGTACCGGCAGGAACATCACTTGGCACAAAAAGGATGAGGGCAAGGGTCGTTTACAATCCCTCGTCCACGGTTACAGCCTGCAGCCAGGCAAATTATGGTGAGGTTGAAGATTATAACCTTGTAGTAACGACTCCGTGCGATCCACCCTCAAGCGCCACGATCAGCAATATTGCAAGTACCAGTGCAGACATGACATGGCCTGCAGTTTCAGGCGCTATGGGTTACGATTGGGATGTTACCACGTCTCCAACGCCACCAACAATGGGAGCTTACAATAGTACAACTACTACTGCCAGCATAGCAACATTGAGCCCTGCGACGATCTACTATTTCCATCTCCGTACTCAATGCGCCGCCGGCTATTATTCAACCTGGGTAACGCAAACTTTTACAACACTACCACCCTGCGCTCCTCCAACTATGACCATCGACGACATCACAACGAACTCCATCAAGATCAGCTGGACCCCAGTAAGCAATGCTGTCAACTATGAATACTCGGTACTGACTACCACGCCACCGCCTCCGTCGGGCACTTCGACAACCGCACTCTCGGCAACTATTTCGTCGCTGAATGGCGCTACCAAATATTACGTACGCCTTCGTAGCGTTTGCGGAGCATCGTCCTACTCTACCTGGCAGTTCAAGCAGGCATTTACGCACTACCCAACCTCGGTTGATGAATTTAATGAAGGGTCACTTCATATCTACCCTACTCCAGCGTCAGACGTATTGACAATCGAATCACCGGAACACCAAGGCAACGCGATCGTACAACTCACCGACGTTAGCGGACGAATGGTTATGGAACAAGAAACCAACACACCCACGACAACGCTAAATATCAGCAAACTGCAGCCAGGTGTTTACATCTTGAAGCATATGCAAGGATCCGCTGTATCGATACACCAAATTGTAAAACAGTAATTTGGAATAGAAAGCCCCGTTCCTGCGGGGCTTTTTCGTTACATTTAATACATGAACACCGCACCCGATTATATTGAAAAGAACCGTAAGAGCTGGAACCAGAGAACAGAGGTACACGTTGAGTCTGAATTTTATGACATCCCCGGTTTTTTAAGCGGCAAATCATCGCTTAAGGAGATAGAACTTCACATGCTTGGCGATGTGAAAGGTAAAACTATCCTGCACTTGCAATGCCACTTTGGCCAGGATAGTTTGTCGCTGGCGAGGATGGGTGCTAAAGTAACGGGGGCGGACCTCTCGGACAAGGCAATTGAAAAAGCGAAAGAGTTGAATACTCAGATGGGGCTTGATGCCGACTTTATCTGCTGTGATATCTACGATCTGCCAAAACACCTGGATAAGCAATTTGATATTGTATTCACAACCTATGGAACGATAGGCTGGCTGCCTGATCTTGACAAATGGGCGGGAATAATATCTCACTACCTAAAACCGGGAGGACAGTTCATCTTCGTCGACTTTCATCCCGTGCTTTGGATGTTTGATGATGCCGTTGAAAAAGTTGGCTATAATTATTTCAATGACGGCCCCATCGAAGAAACGCAGGACGGAACTTATGCTGATAAAAGCGCACCAATGAAAATTGAGTATGTAGGCTGGAACCACAGCATTAGCGAGGTGGTTAACAACCTTATAAAAAACGGCCTTGAAATAGACAGTCTTGAGGAATTTGACTATTCGCCTTACAATATTTTTGCAAACCCTGTGGAAGTTGAACGGGGTAAATTTAGGGTAGCTCATCACGGCAACAGGATCCCGCTGGTCTACTCTATAATGGCTCATAAACATCAATAAATGATACGCTCGTATATACCTACTGACAGGGCTGCGTGCCTCGACATATTTGACAGCAACTGTCCAAAATATTTCGATCCTTCAGAACGCGCATTTATAGAACAGTGGCTGAACGCACAGGATGCTGGCCAACCGACTTATCCCAATTCGTCGGCCGACCATTTTTACGTGTTAGAGAAAAACAATAAGGTGATCGCTTGCGGTGGTTTTTATTTGTTGAATGACGAGCATGCAGCCAGTATTGCGTGGGGAATGGTACATAGCGACGAGCACAGACAGGGATATGGCAAAGAGCTATTTCAATTTCGTGTAAAAGAATTGCAAAAAATCCTACCCGGCGCCAAAATAACACTTGACACCAGCCAACAAACCTTTGGCTTTTTTGAAAAGATGGGCTTAACGGTGCAAGCGGTAACGAAGGATGGCTATGGAGCCGGACTTGACCGGTACGATATGGCATAAAAGCATGAATAATCTCTAAAAGCCCTGCTGTAGCGGGGCTTTTGTCGTTAATTGACCAAAATCAGCTCCTAAAGTGTTGAAGGTCATAACAAACTTTAACAACCTCAACTAGCATTGCGGTATGAATTTTTTCCCTGCTGGTTTGATGAAGACAAATGGACGAAGTATGAGACAGGCTTTAGTGATATTGACGATGGTGATCCTTACCACAACACGCCTATTCGCACAGGGGTATGTTGACCAACAGGCTGTATACCCTTTGCTGGAAACACAGATCGGTGATATAGACAACGTGCCGAAAGTGGATTGGGAAGTGTACATATACAAGGATCACAACAAGAAGGACGGCAAAGGACAATGGAGCGAATTGCTTGCTTACATAAAGGATCTGCCCGGGGAGTACACTGGAGACCGCCGTTACGTAATAGAGTTGACAAACCGCGTAACGGGCGACAACATGAAAATGGGGCAAAAGCTACTGATACCTAAATCTTTCCCCAACGACTGGAGAGCTTATTCGCCTTATCCATTTCAGTATGCTGCAGCGACAGACATGCCAAAGCTGTTTATCATAGATAAGAGCACGCAGACATTCGGTGCATACGAGTATGGCAAGCTGGTACGATGGGGCCTGGTATCAACAGGACGAAACGACGACCTTACGCCGGTGGGCAGGTATAATTTCAACTGGAAGGATGATTACCGACTATCGTCGGAAGCTCCGGAAGGTGAGCTTTGGGAAATGTATTGGATGTTCAATTTTGATGCCCGCTTGGGGATGCACGTACACCAGTATTCACTGCCAATTGCCTATCCGGCGTCACACGGTTGTGTACGAGTGAGTGAGGCAGACGCAAAATGGAACTTTGGATGGGCAAATGGCTGGTCACAAAGCGGGGGCCGTGTATCACGGAACGGTACACCTGTCATGGTAATTGGACATAACCCTGCTGGCAGGCCACAGCAATGGAATATATCAGGTGAAGGTGCAGTATCGAGTGTCGATCTGCCGTCAAACATGGAATCAATCCCCCTCGGCTCATACGCTCAACGAGAAGCTGACTGGGCCAGCGGACAGTAAGATATATTAGAGTGCGCAAAAACAAATGAGGCCATTGCTAACCAAATTTCGCAATGGCCTCATTATTTATGCTATCCTAACAACTAGAAGGTATATACTAACGAAGCTCCTAATCCGCCGCCTTTGCTTACCACAGGCGCTACTATCATATTGCTTTTACTGTTCTTAAATAATGCCTCTTTGATCTTGGGATATAACCAGTAGGATACACGTGTACTTAAAATACCTACACCCGCGCCTGCTACAACGTCGCCCAGCCAATGTTTGTCGTGGTACATACGCAGCATGCCGCTACCGATCGCTACTGCATAGCCAGCCGCACCGTACCAGGGCGATACGTCTTTATACTCCTGTCGCATAAATTCTGCTGCTACGAAAGCCTGCGCAGTATGACCTGAAGGGAAAGAAAGATTATCGGAGCCATCGGGACGAGGAATACCGGTAACATGTTTGGTACCGAAAACAACACCATTACTGATAGCGCTCGACATGAAAAGCAGCGCTGTCGCATCGAGATAACCGTGCTGACCTTTGATACCGGCAAGGTTTAAACCATATACCGCTACTGCAGGCAGACCGATAGTATAGTTATCTATCTTCATCCGGTCCTGGTAACCGTCGCGCCACATAGTGGTCTTTCCAAACTCATTGATGCCTTTAACTTCGTTTACCAATGTAAAAGCGCCCGCGGCTATAAGTGTAGCCGGCATAATGAAAGATCTGGGTTTGATACCTTCTTCTCTTTTCTGTGGAGCGACGTCTACCGCTACTTCAGTCTTTTTTTCGTCTGAAAAAAGAATACTCTCCTTATTCTTTTCTGGAAAACTCGCTGCCAGATCCTGGCTTTGCGCGATTGCAAATTGAGATGAAAAACAAATGCAGAGCATCAAGCTCATCAGCCTCCTCATAACCTTCCCCTCGTTGTTTTTAAATGATTAATACAAATATAACCCAAATATTGTTAAAAATTTTACTAAATCGTTAAAAATCAGCCCGTAAGAATGATGAGCTTCGTCACCATTACCCACGAAACATTTTCAATACTTGCGATACCATGGCGATGGTCAGCAGCTGCTATATTTGTGCACATTTAGAGGAAAACACTTGCATTATGGCTATAATCGACAGCTTTGACAGGTACTATGCGCAGGACAGAAAAACATGGCGCAAATGGCTAGAGAAAAACCATAAAAATGCACCGGGTATATGGTTGATCTACTATAAAAAAGATAGTGGCAAAGCTCGTGTTCCCTATGCCGACGCTGTGGAAGAAGCTTTGTGTTATGGTTGGATAGACTCCACCCAGCGCCCATTAGACGAGGAAAGCTATATGCAGTTGTTCATGCCGAGAAAATCCAAGAGCGGATGGTCGAAGTTGAACAAGGAACGCATAGAACGACTAATAGCCGAAGGCATGATGACGCCGGCTGGTATGGAGAAAATAGAACTAGCAAAACAGAATGGGAGCTGGAGCAAACTGGATAGCATTGAATCGTTCGACACTCCGGTTGAGTTGAAAAAAGCGCTAGCAAAACCAGCTAACAAAAAGGCAAAGAAGTTTTTCGATGATTTGAATATTCCCTCGCCCAAGAAATACGTCATTTACTGGATCAGCAGCGCGAAATTACCAGTGACCAAAGACAAACGCATTGCCGAGTTTATCGAGTCGGCAAACGAAGGCAGACTGCCTACCCGTTTTTATCCGAAGAAGAAGTAGAATGTTTTCTCTTGAAGAAGTTGAAATACAGTGACAGCAATCCTGCAATAGCAAACGAAACTGCTGTCACCGTATCAATAAAGCCGGCATCAAAATCTTTGCCAGTCAGTTTATCAGCGTAGTACTTAATAAACGAGTTGGGTAGGTTTGTTTCTCCCAACTTTGTTTTTACATCCCATTGCCAATCAGTAATGGGGCAATACCCCCAGCCGAACCAGATGCCCAGCACCAGCCACGAACCTGCCGTAAGAAGTACACAAACCAGGTGTGCCCTCCTTGTTTTAGGCCATATCCAGCCAAGCAAATTGAACCCGATCACCAGCAGGTGAACAACGGTCAGGAGTATATCAAAAAATTGTAACAACCTAGTTGATACCTAGCAGCTCCACGTCGAAGATAAGCGTACTGTTAGGACCTATCTGCGCGCTTACCTGCCTGTCACCATATCCCAGGTGCGGAGGAATGAAAAAGCGGTATTTGCTTCCTACACCCATCAGCTGAAGCCCTTCGGTCCATCCCTTGATCACCATATTCAGCGGAAAGGCTGCAGGTTTACCACGTTGTACAGAGCTGTCGAAAACTGTACCATCTATCAGTGTGCCATGATAGTGACAGGTAACTTTGTTGAACTCCGTAGGCTTGGGACCGTCACCTTCGACCAACACCTCGTACTGGAGGCCGCTTGGCAATTCCACGACGCCTGGCTTTTGCTTATTGGCCGCAAGGAATTCCTGTCCGGCTTTCAAATTCTTTTCAGCCTTCTCGGCTTTCATTCCAAATAGTCTGTCTGCTATACCCATAGGGCAAAGGTAAATAGTTTCGCAGGTCGACAATGGCGTTTCACGGAAAATTTGCATCATTCGTCAAATGGGTATGGCATTCAAATATAAATAGCTGTATATTTCAAACAGAACCATTACCTACAATGAAATTTAACCGCCGAAACTTTATCCGCTCAGCATCAATGTTAGCAGCCTGCTCCATGGCAGAGTTCGATCAGATCGCTGCTGCCCAACAGTTGCATAACAATGGCGATGACGTAACCGAAATTGAACACTATTGGCAAAACGTTCGCCTGCTGTTCCCGCTCAGAAAGGACTGGACCTATCTCAATAATGGCACTATGGGTCCTTCACCCTACCCCGTAGTTGAAGCAGTTCAAAAAGGAATGATGGAAGGCGATCAATTTGGCAGGTATGGCGGCTGGGAAACGACATCCAAAAAACTTGCAGCTTTTGTAGGAGCCAATGAAGACGAGATTGCTTTAACACACAATGTAACAGACGGTATCAATATAGGTTGTTGGGGAGTGCCTTTAAAAAAAGGCGACGAGGTGATACTTACAACACATGAGCACGTTGGTAATGCCTTTCCCTGGTTGAGCAGACAGCGCCTGCATGGCATTGTGCTTAAAACATTTACGCCGGCATCAACAGCAGATGAAACGCTTAACAGGATCAATGCGCTCATTACCAAAAAAACACGCGTAATAGCTGTACCTCATATCCCTTGCACACAAGGGCAGATATTTCCGGTAAAAGATATCTGTACGCTAGCACGTGAGAAAAATATCTATTCTATAATAGATGGCGCACATGGGCCCGGTATGCTGCATCTCGACCTTCATGATATGGGCTGCGACACGTATGCCAGCTGTACACATAAGTGGATGCTAGGCCCTAAAGGAACCGGCTTCATGTATGTGCGAAAAGATTTTCAGAATATCCTGCAGGCATATTTCGTAGGTGGCGGCAGCGACAATGCACAATGGGATATGGCTTGTCACCCGGTAAAGATGGGAGAATATGCGAATTCAGCCCACCGCTATTATGGTGGCACACAGTCGCTGGGGTTGTATAAGGGTGTAGACGCTGCTATCGATTTCATCGAAACCATTGGTATGGATAATATCCATAAGCGCATTAAGAGCCTGGGCCACTATACGCAACAAAGGTTGCTTGAGTTTGGTGATAAGATAGAATTGCTAACGCCAACTGAAGAACGTTCGCGTTGTGCTGTTAACGGTTTTCGCATTAAGGGCATCGACAACGCCAAATTCTATAAAGACTGCATGGAAAAAACAGTGCAGATCAGAACAGTGGGTGAAAACGGCCTTAACTCGCTAAGAGTTTCTACACACATCTACAACAACAAACAGGACATTGATAAACTAATGGACCTGATAAAAAAGGCCGTCTAACATCCAAACATGGCCTAATTATTTTGAAAGGTTTGCAAAAAAATGAAACTTGCAGGCCGTTCAAACAATAGTTATTTATCAAAGCCATTATGAATTTGCTTCTTGTTCTTCCTGATTTTTCAGATCCAGGCGTTTGGATCAGTTTAGTAACATTATGTTTTCTTGAAGTTGTACTTGGTATCGACAACGTGATCTTCATTTCCATCGTTGCAGGCAAACTTCCTGAAAGCCAGCAGGCAAAGGCAAGAAACATTGGTTTATCACTGGCTATGGTTTTCCGTGTATGCCTTTTACTTACCATCAACTGGATCATTGGTCTCAAAGACCCTGTGGTAACCATACCAGCCATTTTTGATAAGACGGCGGAGCCGATGGCGTTAAGCTGGAAGGACGTCATCTTACTGGCCGGCGGTATATTCCTGATAGCCAAGAGCACGATGGAAATACACCATAAGTTGCAACTGGACGAGCCTGAAGAAACAGCTGCTGCCAAAGCAGGTGCAGGCTTTATGGCTGTTATTATCCAAATCGTATTAGTGGATGCTGTGTTCTCATTCGACTCGATATTAACAGCTGTGGGCCTGGTTGAAAATGTGATCATTATGATCATCGCCGTGTTAGTATCAATTGGGATCATGATGCTTTTCTCCGGCCCGGTAATGCGTGTGATCAACAGTCAACCTACGCTGCAAATGCTCGCATTGTCATTCCTTGTGGTAATTGGCGTTGTGCTTATTGCAGATGCTTTTCACCAGGAAATAAGTAAGAGTATCATTTATTCCTGCCTGGCGTTTTCACTCGCTGTGGAGATGCTGAATATCCAACTACGAAAAAGAAAGCAGAACATCCACCTGCGAGATGCCGATAGAGCCGAGAAAATGAATGAGTAACACATAAACATTGAAACTATATACATAGTTGGCAAAATTTAATGTTGGTTAACCAGTCATTTGCAAAAAAAGCTTAAGATACTTAATAGCTTTGCGAAACGCATTAACACACTTTCTAAAGTATCTTTTATGAAGCATCTATTCTTGATTGCCCTGGGGTCTGTAGTACTTTTCGCATCTTGTAAGAAAGAGAACAACTGTACAAAGCCTGACAATTCTAACACTGCATCAATTGAGAGCGCAGCAAAGAAATCCGGCGTACCATTCACTGGCTCTATGACGTACCAGTTTGTAGGTGAGAATGTTCCGTGCGACTGTGGCGAATATACGCCGGTAGGCAATCTTGTGGGCACAGGTAACCTGAGCCATCTTGGAAATGCAACATCTAAGATCAAGCCTTGCGCGCAACCGCTGATTAAAGATGGTGCTATGATAGGCCAGATAATTGGAATAGAATGTGGTTCGTTTGTTGCAGCGAACGGTGATGAGGTGTATTGTCACACTTACCCTTACAACCTGTACTTTACTGCTACCGCTGCTGTAGGTACTATCAACTGCGATTTTGTTGGTGGCACCGGTAAATTTGCTAATGCAACAGGAAGCTTTACAGGCACTATTACAGTACCTTACGGCCAGGGCATTGCTACATTTACCAACATCAACGGTCTGATCAACTACTAGTAGAAAGTTACTGAGATAGAAAATGGCCGGTATTACCGGCCATTTTTATTTTAGACTAGATCTATTTCGTACAGCAACTTTTCTTCGCCGTCTGCGGTGATTCCATAAAGTTTTGCCTTAGACACAGCAAACGAAGTGAACTGTTCCCGAAGCTTTTTTGCCTGCTGCTCCAGCTGAATGTCAGTCAGCAATTCCATGGCATCTTCCTCATCGAGTGTACGCAGGTGATTGCTGAGCTCAAGGTCTGACTCTATCATCCTGCTCACGTCCTGGATAACCTCTTGCATTAAGGGACTGGCATCACCCAATCCAAAATCAAAAAGCGTTTCCATAAGCATATCCTCGTCGCTGAATTTCTGGTTCTTGATAAACATCCTTTGCAGTTTGAACGCAAAAATAACATCAAGCTATCAAAACACCATTAGCCTTCACCGGCTTCGCGAGGTCCCAGTTATTATCCTGCATCTGCTTTTTAAAGCAAGTAGTGCGGTAAATAGTATTGTTGAGTATTTTATTGGGATGCGTACGCAACCATTCATGCCTTGTATCTACATATTGCTTTATCCATGTTTTCTCATCGCCACCACGTACAGGTGGCACAGCAGGAAAACGCTTGCGCAGAAAATCGGGTATGCTGCCGGAGTGAATGTGGCTATCGTAAATAACCAATAAACTGAGCGGCAGTGTGAAACCCATTGCATTGAACCAGCCCAGGGCTGGTAGGTAATAATAAGAATCGAACAACTGGTCCTGAGCATCACGCATTATAGGATCATTCTTTGCTGCTTCGATCAACAGGTTACAAAAAACGGTGTCAGTACTTAGACTTGGTTTGCGACCTATCCTGTTGACATAAGGCTTTAACTGTGCTGCGTACGTACCATTACTATTAACATAGTTCTGTATCAGCGGTTTCAAGTTGCCAAACTCTGTGGTCTGTGAGCGGCCATACGTTATCTGCGTGATATAGATCCTGGTGGCTGGATCGCGATAGTCTCGATATTTTACGAGTCCGGCGTAATTGCCATCGGCTCGTCCTGTTTCAAATGCATTGATGACCTTTTCGATCTTGTTTTTAATGGCGGGAGTGATCATGTTTTGGCGGATTTTAATGGTGAACTGTTCTATTAAAGTACTGCATTTTTGAAAAGTAGGCCCAATTAATATGCCGAAAATTTGCATATCATTTGGCTTTATCCGATATTTAATATCCGACAAAGTTTTAAACACCCATTGCAAGGATCTAGTACCTCTGACCGGAACTCCCCTTTCTGAATTGTAGAGACAACATTTCGTCACCTTAAAAAACACTCTTATGAACAATCCGGTATCTATTCTTCATGAGGAGCATAAGCTACTCATAGATGCAATTGAAAAAACACGACAGGTACAAAGTATCCAGGACACAACCATCTACCAGGCGCTTATCCACGACATGATCGTATTCTTTCACAATTTTACGGAAATGTGCCACTTTCCGAAAGAGGACAAGGTGCTGTTCCCAATGGTGCAAGGACGTACGCAACGGTTAGATGCCCTTTTTATAGATGAAATGTATAGTCATCACCAGGACCTGGAGCAATTCATATCGGAGATACTGGACGCCTACAACATGCACGATTATCGTACTGTACGGTTGGCAATGAATAAATACCTGAACGAACTGGAAGACGAAATAGAAACAGAAGAAAGAGAAATACTCAGCATTGCCGATGCATTACTCAGCGTTAAAGAATCGGAGGCAGCATGCAAAGATTTTGAGCGCCACGATGAGCGTTTAGGTGTTATCGGCACCATCAAAGGTAACTATCGCAACTTTTCTGACTTTACAGTGTAGTTTCAACAGTTTGTCAAGTTTAGTTTTACACAGAAAAGCAAAAAATGTGCATAAAGCGTTTCATCCTTTTGAGATCTTTTGCTAACTTTAATTCAATAACTATCAATTAAGTAATTACATACTCAACCGAAACCGGCACAATTTTATTACTTATTTGAGAAATGGCATTTTAAGGGATTTGCCAGTTATTGAAACAGGCCGTTGTTAGGCCATTTTATAAGGGAACCAGACTCTATTTTTTAAAAATAGCATATGCGGATAAGAGAGAGCGCATATATGGCACTAGTGTGCCTGTTTTTTTCTGTGTGCAGTTCCTTTGCACAAGGCGATGTAAGTCGGCAGGCTGCAACCGTCGCAAATGCCACGCAAATCGCAACCGGCAATTGGGACATTCAGTTTCTTTCACAACCAAAGCTTCATTTATCAGGTTTGCAGGTAGGTGGCAAGGCCATCTTTTCCTCAGCAACAGCATGTGACATCTACGATTTCAGATCGAACCGTTGGCAAACACATCAATTCTCCTTACCACGGCGCGGCATAAGCACAGCTGCCTTGGGGCAAAATGCTTTTTTTGCGGGTGGCGCGCGCGGATCACAGCATGCTCCTGAGTTTGTTGACAGGATTGACATTTATAATGCAGAAAATGATCAGTGGTATCATTCAGGCTTGTCTCAGAAGCGCGAGGTTGGAGGTGCGGGTGCATTGGGTACCGTCGTGATCTTTGCCGGTGGTATAGCTAATAATGTTTATTCTAGTCGCGCCGACATCTTCAATACGGAAAACAGCCAACGTCTGCGCCACAACCTATCAGAAGCACGTACAAAGCTTGCTGTAGGCGCAGCAGCTAACAAAATAGTTTTCGCAGGCGGTATTTCAGGAAATATAGGTTCTCCAGTTGCCAGTAGCGCGATAGACATCTATGAAATACACTCGAAAACGTGGACCACTTCCAGACTATCTGACACCAGGTATGACATTTCGGTAGCTAGCATCGGCAATAAGATAATTTTTGCCGGAGGACTCAACGCTTCCGCAACAGGCCTGCAACCCTCAAACACGATCGACATTTACGATGCAGTTCGGAACAGCTGGAAGAAGGCTACCCTGTCTGAAGCAAAACACGGCATGTCTGTAGCTGTATACGGCACTAAAGTGTACATTGCCGGTGGCTTATTGAAAGGAGATATCATCTCTGACAAACTGGAGGTGTACGATAGTGAAACAGATTCCTGGACTGTCACTACTCTGCCAGCCCGTCGTCATGGCATGGCCGTAGCTGTAACACCATCTTGCATAGCCTTTGCAGGTGGCTTCATCAACAATATTAGCACGACAACCAGCCGGTGTGAAGTACTTGATATCGCTAACGACACATGGAGCATAGAATACCTGTCGCAACCGCGCGCTAACGTTGCAGTGGCTACGTACAGCGACCAAATAATATTTGCAGGCGGAACAGACTTTAGCAACACGATCGCCACGGCAACAGCAGATATATGGCAGCCTTCGCATATTGCCCTGAATGCACTCTATGCAGGTTCGTCAAACCCGATCTATCATGCGGCCAGGAAGCAGATACGCGAGTGGGTCTATACTGATCCGGAAAATAGCGATTTCCTTATAGCTGACCTTTGGAAATACGAAACTCAAACGGTTAAGATAAGCATCCTCAATACCCTCCGTCAAATCGTTCTTACCAAATCAGTGATCCCTTTTGGCGATACAAAGGAGCAAATAAATGTCTCCAATCTGCAGCAAGGACAATACTGGGTACTTGTTGAATGTAACGGTCGCAAACCGGCACTTACAAAAGTAAATATCGGTCCTGCCGGTCTTGAATCTTCCCCAACTGACAAGATCATAGTTGCAAGCTCGTTCGCCAACCCAGACCTACTCCCATCGCAATACTAAAAGAAAAACTAATCACCAGTTTGCGAATCCCTATGCTCCTTTGCAGAACCTCATGTTATTGTTGGGATAATATGCCTCAGTAGCTCTACTGTAGCGGTTACTAGACACAGTTTAACCGCGATACGAAGCGCATTTTTTTTCACTGAATTAATGTTTAACGATGTCAAGTTCTCATAATCAATCGATAATGAAAACATAAAATCGCTAAACATTCTTAACATTCTATCAAGGAGTTTTAATGGTGAGCTGGCATGTGATTTTTAAAGTGATGAGCGGAATTGACTTAAAGAACAATTGTTATGAAACGGATGATTTTTATTTTCTTGATGACAGCACCATTCATGACCTGGGCACAAGATTCGACAGACAAAGTATTTATTGCAGAGCAAAAGGATTTTGCTTTGCATCCGGAAAAAGCTAAATACCAGGGGCGTGTTGATACAATATTTTATATTGATGCCGCTACCGGTGAAAAGCAGGTGGCTGAGTTGAAACTGAAACGAGCCGATTGGGAATACCAGGAAGCGGTGGCTGCTTATAAAAGGGGTGAATATGCCAAAGCTCACCAGTACGCCTACCAGACATTGAAAAAAGCTAAGCTAAGCAAACAGCAACAGCTTGACCTTTATGATCTCGCAATTAAGAGTTCGTATTCTAATAGCGAATTCAGTTCGGCCATAGTGTACTACCAGGATATGATGCGCAAAAAACTAAAGATAGACGACGAGCTGACGAAGCTTGCAATCTTTAGCTATTTCCCTGCAAAAGCACTGCATGCTCAAAACTACTATAACATCAATCCTAAGGACACCACGTTTATTCTTGGACTTGTAAACAAGATGGTAGCCAAGGATCCAAAATGGCTGATGGTGCGTTCAAAAATATATAGCGCAGTACGAGATGTGGATGAGCTTCCCGCGGATGTGCGTCAATACTACAAAATGAAAACAGCAGCCGATGCTGAAAAGTATGCTGCTGAATTTGAACCGACCGCATGGGAAGACATATTGCCTTAATGAACGAATATCTTGAAATATTAAATGCGCAGCCAAATTGGCTGCGCATTTTGCTATAGTAAGAATATTTCATTCATTCCAATTATCATACAATAATTGTTGGCACATTTGTCACTAAACTTCCTTGCACTTTGTAAAAAAATGATAGACCTTCACGCCACTCATGACCATTAGGTCAAAGCATTGAGTGACACGCAATCACATCCCTCAGTTCGATCTGAATTAAACATAGCGCAGGCTTTCACTGAGCAGATTTTAGGTACGGCCATCAAAAATCCCACATCTGTTTTAGTGGAGCCTGTGTTTTTTCTGTACGCAAAAAGAGGCGCAGATTTCGCCAACTGATTCTAAGGTACGACCAAGTATCCCACATCTGTTATTGGCTACGTCTGCGCTTTATCTTCCGCCTTTCACAAGGCATGGATTATTCCGGAAAGGGAGTGCCCGGGAACTAAAGGCATGGGATCAACTTCCACCGTAGCCGCTCGCGCTATTTTTTCCCTGAAGAACCAATGCAAAGGTAGGCCTCAGCGGCCGGAAAGTCAAATATTTTATACATGTTATATTTTACATAGATGTTAAATTCCATTCAATAAATCATAATACATTGATGCTTCCGCAATGCAGAAACTCAAAATGGTCTAACACAGCGAGAAAATATCAATCGCAAAAACAATTAAATTTACCTGCTGAACCAATGATGATTATGATAAAACGTTTACTACTAGCCACCGCGACCCTACTTCAAGTCAACTCCTTTGCCCAATGCACCGACCAGGTAATTGCCACATACACTCCCACCTCTGCATGCATGGGTAAAGACGTCCAACTAAATGCAAGTACTATACCGGGCGCCACATATAGCTGGGCCGGCCCTAATAGCTATACATCTGCACAACAAAACGATATTATTCCGGCTATCACGTTCGCTGGGGGCGGCGATTATATAGTAACTGCCACTCTCGGGAGCTGCATATATAAAGACACCGTGACCGTCACTCCCAACACAACTCCTGCGTTACCGGCTGCTACCCACAACGGTCCCATTTGCGAAGGCGATACAATAACTATGATGGCAACAAATACCCCGGCTGTCACCTATTATTTTTACTGGACGGGGCCAGATAACTTTGTTGCGCTGAGCATAACCGGCCAAACTGTGAATATCACGAACGCATCAGTAGTAAAATCTGGTATTTATAAGGTGATAGCAGAGGTGCCGACAACGGGTTGTCGTTCGGATACAACTTACCTGAATGTTGTAGTAGATACATTGCTGATCCCCAACGTGTTCATCTCCAGCCAGGATTCCCTTTATACAGGACCGATGAACCAGGTAACATTTACAGCCAATGTATCAAACGCCGGTGCAAACCCAACGTATCAATGGGTGAAGAATAGTGTAAATATACCTGGTGCAACTAATTCAACTTACACAGGTATAACAGCCGTAGATTTTCAACACAACGATACCATATGGGTAAAGGTGACTGCAGATGCCTCTGCGCATTGCCCCCAAACTTCGTTGAGCAACAGGCTGCGTGTGCGGATCAACCTTGGAGTTAGTGATCTTAGTAGCGCACCGTCAGTCGACCTATACCCTAACCCAAACAGCGGCAGATTCAAACTTGAGGGACTAACAAAAAACAAACCATTGTCGATATCAATAGTTAACGCGATAGGCCAGGTTGTTTTTGCTACCCGGATAACGAGCGCAACTGGTAGCGAAGATATCAATATACCTAATGTAGCTAACGGTATTTACCAGTTACAGGTAAGAGCGGAAGATGAAACGCAAAATACTAGGTTCAGCTACCAGAGATAAATTTCTTCACAACAATACAAAATGAACAACGCCCGCAATATGCGGGCGTCGTTCATTTTGTTAGAAATGCCTTTAAGATTTTTTATTGATGAGCTTATCAAGCGTGGTTTGTGCCAGCGGATGGTAGTTCATCCGGTACTTCTGGTAAATGCTTTTTGCCATATCCTGCTTGCCGGTTGTCATCATCTCTTCGTACAACGGCTCGAGGAACTTGCGACGGCCGACCTGGCTGAGGAATTTTTCCATTGCAGGATAAGCGGCCTCATAACCGGCAGCAATGCTCATTACATACCATTGTGCAGCTATCTCACTGTTCCCGCTTGTAGTAAACTTGAATTGTCTATCCAGTGTAGCCATTTTTTCCTTGTCCATTGGCTTAGGCATTTTTCTCAGGAAATGAAGCCACTCATTAGTGCTCCATTTAGCTGTGCCCAATTCTGCTGGAGCTTTACCACCGAGAAATGCATCACGTGCAGCATCTACTGCTTTGAAACGTTCTGGCTGCACACGCGGGGCATTAGATGGAATACCTGGGCCATATACCCATGCATTGATATTGAGTTTCTGCTCCAGTTCTTTATCGCCTTTTATTAAATTCTCATTGAGGTAATTGAGGAATTTTTCCGTCGTGATGGTCTTGAACGCGTATTCCTTGAAGTATTTGTTCAGGAATGTATCCATCCTTTCACGGCCTACATTATTCTCGATAAGTTTCAAGAGCAAGGCGCCTTTTTCATACGCTATATCAGTAAGGCCATCATCCGGATCGCGACCAGTAAGATCAAGCTTCAACCAAGTGTCTTTGTTGTCTTTACCGATATCCTCCACAGTGTGCTCGAGGTCCTGGTAACCAAGTTCCCAAAGCATATCTGCGTAGCTCTTGTCTGTCATTGCCTCGGTAAGCCTGCGTTCGAAATACACTGTAAAACCTTCATTCAGCCAGAAGTCATTCCACGTGCCATTAGTTACCAGGTTACCGCTCCAGTTGTGTGCCAGTTCGTGTGCTATCAGGTTCATTAGTGAGCGATCGCCGGCTATAATGGTTGGTGTTGCAAAAGTGAGTTTAGGATTTTCCATACCACCTATCGGGAAGCCCGGAGGTAATACGAGCGCATCGTATCTACCCCATCTATAAGGACCGTACAATTGCTCTGCAGTATTTACCATCTTACCTACTTCCGCAAATTCATACTGCGCTTTATCAGCCATGTTTGGTTCAGAGTAAACACCTGTACGCGCGTCTATGCTGCGGAATGTAATATCGCCCACAGCCAGCGCCATCAGGTATGCCGGAATAGGAATATCCATCTTGAATGTGTACACACCATCGGCCGATTTTTGTTGCGGATTTTCGGCACTCATAAGCGCCATTAAACCCTTAGGCACGGTAACACGTGCACTATAGGTAAAGCGTATGCCGGGGCCATCGGCAGCTGGAATCCACGAACGTGCATAGATCGACTCAGACTGCGTATAGAGGAACGGCTGCTTTTTGCCCAATGTTTGCTGCGGTTCCAACCATTGCAGTGCTGTAGCTTTTGCACCGGTATGGTACCATATAGAAACTTGTTTGGTTTGCTCCGTGATGGGAATATTGAGTGCATTACCGAGGTGCTCTACAAAGGCCCCCATTGTGTGTGGTACCTTTTTGCCATCAGCTGTCACACTGTCTATTGTAAGATCGTAAGTATCCAACCTTAAAACAGAAGCTTTCTTGTCGTTGGATATATCCCATGTAGCACGACCACCGATTTGCTTTTTGGCGAAGTCTACCGCTATATCAAGGTCAAGATGTTTCATCGTTACACTATCCGCATTCGATTGTGTATGCCGATCGCGGGCGGTAGTGGTGTCTATCGTTTTAGCAGATTCGTTGTCTGCAACAACTCTGTTTTTGCACGACGTAAAAAACAAAGAGAGCGCAGCTGCGCTTAATACAACTATTCTCATCATGTAGAAAATTCAATTAAGATTATGCTTCTGCGGCACGCATGCTCTTCCAATCAGTTGCTTTGCAACTCTCCCATACCATCCAGAAGAAAATGGAAGACAATATTAACACCAAAATTTTAAGCCACAAGAAGCCGGCGAGTATAAGGAGGTAATGGCTAAATCCGAAGACGCCCATTAATACGAAGGTGAATAATACGCGAACCAGGCCTTTCCCGCCTTTTTCCTTCATTTGTTCGGCCATCGAAAAAGGAAATATCCGATGGCTCAGTCTCAACACACAAATGGCAAAGACAGATACATTGACCATTGCAAGCAGCACGTCCCACACAGCACGAGGTCCCCATATCCACACAACAAACAAACCAATAATGCTGATGAATGGAAGAAAATATTTGATCCAAAGCGCCTTGAACGAGCCAGCGAGGATCTCGCCGGGAGTTTCAATTGGTGCTGAATAATAAACCCATGCCGCTTTGTATTGATCTGACATGCTAATGTAATTAAGTGCCTGCACCATAGCAAGGGCACACATGTACAACGGGAAAAGGTGCATGTTCGTTTCAGGCAACTCGTTCCACAATTCAACGAACGGCTGGTCGGTCATTAACAACATGTATACAAAGTATACTGGCACATATGCCAGCATAGGATACACCCTCATTTTAAAAGTACGGCTACGGCCTGTTTGCAGCCATGTGATAATAAAGCCAGATTTTGCTGCGTCCGAATAGTTAAACACATTCGCCAATCTATTGTAAGTGCCCCGCTTGATCATTTTTCTGGACGCGCCAGACGACTCCTCTACATCTACAGTATCGATACTACCCAATTGTTTTGTAAAACTGGGCGCCAGCCATTTTACGGTTGCCCAGATAGCAAACAAGGGAAAAACTATTGACAGAATGCTAAACCAGCCTGCGTTGGAAAAAGTGCCTTTAACCCCAAGCCACGAGTAGCAACTTGCCAGCCAATATGGTGGCGTAAATTGTATCCAACTATATTGGCTAATATCAATGTTACGTACCGCGCTGGTCCTAGTAATACCCTGCATCAGGTAAAAAACGGCAAACACAACGATGGAGAATGCTATCTGCAGCGATCCTATTACATCTTTGAATTTACCGGGCTTCGTAAACCGTAATATAGCAAGGTAAAATGCATTAACCGTGAACAATGCTACAAACACCATCATCAGTAACGGTAATGGGAACAGTAATGCGGCTTGCCATCCTCTGTCAAGGCCAATGATGATCCATCCGGGCAGCGACATTGGAAATACTACCCTGACCAGGTAGATAAATATGTGTATGATCCTCGAAAGAAATAGTGTTTGGTCATTTATCGGTCGTGGTAATAAGATTAGTTTATCAGAGGTATCGACAATCACATTCGAAAAATCGGTGATCAGCGAAAAAGTGAGCAGAAAAAGGAAGGTCGAAAAATAGGCCCACAACGAAAAGATAGGATCATTGAATGCAACTAGTGGATAAATGTAAACAAACCCCGCAAAAAACGAGAACAACATGCTGAGCAATGAATTGTATTTGCTCTGCGCTTTGGGTCTACGCCGTCCGAAGTTTAACGGCTTTCGGTCATCGATCTTTAACTTGGTATCAAGTATCGCACGAAGCTGCTCTGTATCAGCACCCATATTTTTCCAAAGACCGGAGAATAGCATCACCAGCCGGAGAATAAACTTATTCATCTAGAGCGCAGAATTGTTTTGTTCACTAAAAGCAGCTGCAAGTTCATCAGCTTTGCGGCCTGGATGATCGGTAGAAGTGAGCTTGGCAAATATCTGCTCCAACGATTCTCCTGTTTCCATGCGCAGTTCGCTGATGGTACCATTGGCAATGATCTCGCCTTTGTTGATCAGTACTATCCTGTCCGACACTTTTTCTACAACATCCATCATATGCGAACAGTAAAAAATAGCCTTGCCTTCCTGCTTCAGTACTTGCAACAATTCTTTTACAAGGATCACTGCATTGGCATCAAGTCCAGACAAAGGTTCATCAAGGATAACGATAGAAGGATTATGCAAGAGGCCTGCCGTGATCAATACTTTTTGGCGCATACCTTTTGAAAAGCTATCCATACGTTGGTCTATATTAGCCAGCAGGCCAAATGAATCGAGCATTTTTTCGGAACGTGACTGAATTACCGCATCGGATAAATGGTACAGTTTGCCGATAAATGTCAGGTACTCACGTGGTGTCAACAGATCATATAGTTCTGCCAGTTCAGGGATATAGCCAATGATCCTTTTTATATCAAGAACATGGGCACGCAGATCTTTGCCGGCAACCATTACGTCACCTTCATAATCCTGGATCACGCCGGTGAGTATTTTAACAGTGGTAGACTTGCCGGCGCCATTGGGTCCAATGTACCCAATTATCTGACCGGGGAATATCTCCAGGTTGATATCCTTTAGTACTTGTTTCTCGCCATAACGCTTTGACAGTCTGTGTATCGTGATCACTGGTTCCATAAATACGATGCTATTGTTGATTCTATCACGCAATCTAAGAAATTATGCTGGGCTATAACCTTCACAAGTAGCGGAATGCCGAAAAATGTTAAAATTTTTATTTCAACTGATGGTTGAAAAATGACGAAAAACTTTAACCTGTAATTAATAACAGCAATTTCACTCATTTTTCAACGCCAACCATGTAGTAGAGTACAACGTCTATCTCCTTAAGACTATCGCAAAAAGTCTCCGTTACCTTAACTAACAAATACCGTAAACTCATGAGAAAGCTTCCGCTCTATTTACTCAGTTGTTTACTGATCGTTCTCTCTGCACTGCCTGTCGAAACGAGGGCCAACCACGGCGCTGGTGGTGAGATCATTTATGAATGGATCAGTGGTTCCACCTATAGGGTGTTTTTCAAATTTTATCGCGACTGTACCGGCCCCGGTGCGCCAACGACGATGCCACTGTGCTACAAAAACAGTTGCAATACTACGATTTACCAGGCGCCGATGGCCTTGTATCCCGGTGTAATACCGCCAAACGTTCCAAATGGTTCACCGGTAGCCCTTGGTTGCTCTCCCACCACCTACCCTACTAAATGTACTAATGCCGCGAGCACCATCCCGGGCTACGAGGAATGGTGGTATTATGCAGATATCACTTTACCTTTCCAGTGCAACAATTGGACATTTTATACGTACCTGTTTGCACGCAACAATAGTTTCAATCTTACTGCTGCTACGAGTACTTATTTCTACACAGAAACAACATTTGATAATACGGGCACTTTCGAAGGCAACTCTTCACCCTATTTCTCTAACAAGCCTATCCCATACGTTTGTGTAAATGTGCCATTCCAGTTCAACAACGGCGCTGTTGATCCCAACGGTGACTCTTTGTCGACTGATGTGCAACAACCGCGGGATTTTCCCGGCGGCACGTGCAGTTCTACACCTATCGCCATACCGTTTTCACCACAAACACCTTATCCACCAATTCAGCTGACGTCCAATCCTATCCAAACAGCTAACACATTTTCGTTGAATGCTGCAACAGGACAAATGAACTTTACCGCTCCGGTTGTAGGTCCTTGGACATTATCCATCCGCACTCGCGAGTATCGTGGCGGAGTATTAATCGGTTCGATACTACGCGACGTGCAAGTGCAGGTTATAGGTAGCTGCACGGCCGTCCCTCCGGTTGTTACGCCTGTGATAACCACACCGGGCGTGCAATTTGTCAATGGCCAGATACAGGGTTGCGCAGGACAATTGATCGAATTTGGCTGGGATTTGAAATCGAGCAACTCAAATGCGATCATAATTGGCGAAGACAACCACAACGCCTCGATACCTGCAGCTACCACAACCTATTTCAATCAAAGAACAGACTCCGTACGTGGTATGTTTAGCTGGACACCAGGAATCAATCAGTCAGGCCTCTTTACGCTTACGGTTACAGCTCGCGACTCCACCTGTGATCCTCCTGGTATCCTGTATACCTACATTAACACAATTCCAATTTTCATTTGGCCTCCTACAAAAGCCAACAACGACACAAGCGTTTGTCCTGGCAAGGCTGTACAATTGAGTGTAACGGGTGGTGGTAACTTCCTGTGGAATACTGTGTCGGGACCGGGCACGTTGAATAATACCACAATCGCCTCTCCTGTAGCTACTGCATATGCCAAGACAACCTACAGAGTTGTCTCACAACAAACCTCCTTCTGTACGAAAAATGCAGATACAGTTATAATAGATATGTTGCCTACACCTACATTTACGCCACTGACTGATATCCTGACTTGTCCGGGCACTCCCTCTACTTTCGATCTGAATCTGCAACCAATTGCCGGGGTTACGTACAATGTAAAATGGTTCCCTGCTACCTATCTAAGCAGTGCTACGGCTCAAACGCCAACAGTAACACCTCAAGGCGATATCACTTATTATGTAGAAATCGGTGCTACTAACAATACGTGTACGGGTTTCGATACCGTAAAAGTGGACGTACTTGACGGCTTCAAGATACTGACTCCAGATACCGCAATCTGCCAGGGTCAAAGTGTAAAAGTCAATGTCATTGGTGATTCACGTTACACATTCACCTGGACTGCATTGAATGACGGTTCAGGCGGTACTTCTATCTCTAATATGAACGATATGGCGCCAACTATCACACCGCAAATCACGTCGCCGCAGACAGGTCCATTCAAATACCAACTGAAGGCGATGCATCCTAATTGCCCTCACGATAGTGTAGCTAGCTTCGATATAGAAGTGCAGCCCAATCCAACAATAACGCTGCAGGAGGATGCTGCTATGTGTCATGGCGACACCATGCAACTCGCCGCTACCGTAACACCTGCTTATAAATATACTTACGACTGGACTCCAGGGACAGCACTCACTGCATCTAATATTCCTAACCCGATATTCAAGGCGTTGGCTACTACTACGCTGAAAGCTACAGCGTCTACATCGGCAGGTTGTAAAGACGATGACGATATCACGCTGACTGTTTTCCCTGCAGACTTCGTATTCCTCTCTTCAGACACAGCCATCTGCCCTCGCGATACCGCGCAACTGGCAATGGTTGGCAATGGTCTCAAATCATTCTTCTGGACACCATCTACAAACATCAGCGATGTAACGAGCCTGCTGCCAACTGCATGGCCTGCCGGTACACAACTGTATACAGTATACGCACGCGATACAAATGGATGTTTTGACACTGCGAGAGTAAAAGTAACCGTGAAGCCGGCAGCCATCATTGATCTGCCCGAAAAAATAACACTCTACCCTGGCGATACGTACAAAATGCAACCTAACGGCAATGCATTATATTATACATGGTACCCTCATGTCGGCCTTAGTAAAACAGATATAGCCAACCCCGAAGTAAGACCGGACGTGAATACACGGTATATAGTTAAAGCTACAACCGAATTCAACTGTAGCGTTACAGACTCGATTGATATCATCGTTATGCCGGATAGCTATATTGAGGTACCAAATGCTTTCACACCAACACACAGCAAATTAAAGGTGCTGAGAGTTGGCGAAGCCAAACTTAAGAGCTTCACCGTCTTTGACAGGTGGGGAGTTAAGGTTTTTGAAACAAATAATATAGACGAGGGTTGGGATGGACAATACAAAGGTGAAACTCAGCCTATGGGTGTTTATGTTTACCGTGTAGAGGCAGAGGCATACAGCGGTCGCAAAATAAACCGGCAAGGAAATGTAACCCTGATTCGCTAAGATAAAAATGCAACCTTTTTATAAAGCCCGGCTCCGGCCGGGCTTTCGTTTTGCCTGCCGGCAATATCAAAAAGATACATAAAACATTGATAAACAAACAACTAAAACCAAACTAACCTCTACTTGACATCGACTCGCTCAAATTGTCAATATGTTAATATTTTTTTTAGCAAAATGCTTACACTTTGTTAACTTTACGAGCATGTACACATGTGGATTAATTTGATTTAGGATTGTTGGCTTTTAGCCAGCAAACCATTTTGTTAATCTTAATGTCTATAAATACGGTCGGGTTGAAACCATAAATTGAAAATTATATCCTTAAATACCTAAAAAATGAAGAAGCTAGTACCTTGCTTATTGCTTACGCTTACAGCTTGCTTTTTTATTCTCATGCCCAACAAGGCAAGAGCATCACACGCAGCTGGAGGTGAGATCATTTACGAGTGGATAAGTGATTCTACCTACAGGGTATTCTGTAAGTTCTATCGCGACTGTACCGGTACCACCGCGCCGACATCTATGCCGCTGTGCTATAAGAATAGTTGTAACACGACAATTTACCAGACTACCATGCAAGTGTATCCGGGCGTTATTCCTCCCGGTGTTGCAAATGGTTCGCCGGTAGCATTGGGTTGCTCTCCGACGTTATATCCCACCAACTGTACTAATACTTCGAGTCCAATTCCTGGTTACCACGAGTGGTGGTTCTATGCCGATGTTACGCTCCCATTCCAGTGTAACTATTGGACGTTTTACACGTTCTTGAACGCACGTAACCCGAGTAACAATATATTGAACTCAACTAGTTTGACCTTCTATACTGAAACCACTTTTAATAATACAGGTAGTTTTCAGGGGAACTCTTCACCCTACTTCTCAAACAAACCGATACCCTACGTTTGCGTAAACGTTCCCTACCAGTTCAACAACGGTGCGGTGGATCCTAACGGTGACTCACTAGCAAGCGATGTGCAGCAACCTTACCACTACCCTGGTGGCGATTGTAACTCATTGCCAGTTGCTGCGGCGTTCAACAATCCTCAAACACCATACCCACCGATCGCATTACCTTTCAACCCCATCCAAACTGCGAATACATTCTCATTAAATGCTGTTACTGGTCAAATAACTTTTACAGCTCCCGTAACAGGGCCTCAAACGCTCTCCATACGCACCCGAGAATTCCGCGGAGGGGTATTGATCGGTTCGATACTGCGTGATGTGCAGGTACAAGTAATCGGTAACTGCGGTGCTACGGCTCCTGCCGTAACGCCAAAGCCACCAAGCACGGTGCCAACAGTAGGCGGCCAGATACAAGGTTGCGCCGGCCAGCTATTAACATTCGGGTACGATCTGAAATCATCTAACCCCAACGCTGTACTTATTGGCGAGGATAACCACAATGCGTCAATACCTGCGGCTACTACAACTTATTTCCAACAAAGAACAGATTCCGTACGTGGCGAATTCAGCTGGACTCCTGGTCCTAACCAATCAGGTTTGTTCAACCTTACCGTTACCGTTCGCGATTCTACATGCGATCCTCCCGGTATCATGTATTCGTACATTTCTACCATTCCAATATTTATATGGCCTGCCACCAAAGCCAGCAATGATACTACTGTTTGTCCTGGCCAGCCTGTACAGCTGAGTGTGACGGGTGGTGGGAACTTCCAATGGAGTACTATATCTGGCGGGGGCACGCTGAATAACACCACAATTCAATTTCCTGTTGCTACAGCCTATGACCAGACCTCTTACAGGGTTGTTTCGCAACAAACCGCTTTCTGCGACAAGAATGCGGATACAGTCGTGATAAACATGCTCCCGTCACCAACATTTACGCCGCTTACAGATCTACTTACCTGTCCGGGAGAACCAGACACGTTCGACCTGAAACTGCAGCCTATTGCGGGTGTCACTTATAATGTAAAATGGTTCCCTGCTACTTACCTGAGCAGCGCTACTGCCGAAACTCCGATCGTGACACCTCAAGGGGATATCACTTATTTCGTAGAAATTGGTGCGACCAATAACACGTGTAAAGGTTTCGATACCGTAAAAGTTGATGTGCTCGACGGCTTCAAGATCCTGACGCCTGATACGGCTATATGCTTTGGTCAGAGTGTGACGGTGAATGCAGTAGGTGACTCACGCTATATTTATACATGGACTGCGTTGAACGATGGCTCAATTGGCAATAGTTCGATCTCTGATCCAACCAGCCTGACACCAACTATTACACCGCCGGGCGTGTCACCACTGACAGGGAAATTCAAATACCAGATTAAGGCACAGCACGCTAACTGTCCTCATGATAGTATAGCTAGCTTTGATATTGAAGTGCAGCCTGTACCTACAATAACGTTGCAGGAAGATGCTGCTATGTGTCACGGTGACACTATGCAACTTAGTGCCACTGTAACGCCTCCATACAACTATACTTACGACTGGACGCCTGGTACTGCGCTCACTGCGTCTAATGTTCCAAATCCTATATTTAAAGCTCTGGCTACTACTACACTGAAAGCCACAGTATCAACATCGGCAGGCTGTAAGGATGACGACGACATTACGCTCACAGTTTTCCCTGCTGACTTCGTATTCCTGTCTGCGGATACCGCCATCTGCCCTCGCGATACCGCGCAACTGGCAATGGTTGGCAATGGTCTGAAATCGTTCTTCTGGACACCGTCAACCAATATCAGCGATGTAGTAAGCCTCCTGCCGACCGTTTGGCCTGACGGTACCCAGCTGTACACTGTATATGCACGCGATACCAATGGATGCTTCGATACTGCCAGAGTGAAAGTAACCGTGAAACCGGCAGCGATCATAGATCTGCCTTCTACCGTGAAACTGTACCCTGGCCAGAGCCATCAGATGGATCCTAAAGGTAACGCCCTGTATTACAGCTGGTTCCCACCTGTTGGTTTGAATAATGCCAATATCTCAAACCCAGTCGCTAAGCCAGAAGTAAACACACGTTATATTGTAAAAGCCACGACTGAATTTGGTTGTACTACTACCGATTCAATAGATGTTTTGGTGTCAGCAGACAGCGAAGTTGGCATACCAAACGCGTTCACGCCGAACCACAACTCGAAACTGAAAGTGTTGCATCTTGGCGAAGCAAGACTGAAGAGCTTCATCATATTCAATAGGTGGGGACAGAAGATGTTTGAAACCAACAATATTGAAGAAGGATGGGACGGTACTTACAATGGCGAGCCTCAACCGATAGGTGTGTATATCTATACTATCGAAGCAGAATCGTTCACTGGTCAGAAAATATCAAGACAAGGTAACGTGACTCTCATCAGGTAGCAACAATAGATAAGAAAGAGACTTAGTAAACAAGAATATACAAACGCACATGTTATCATTTTGTAGAAAAAGCTGTTTGCTCATACTAGCCTTGTTAGTGGGAATTGGCACTAAGGCTTTGGCCTCGCACTATGCTGCGGTGGACATAATTGTTGAATATGCAGGTACTGGGCCGGGAGATCTCACCTATCGTATTACAGTGGATCTGTACTTTGCATGCGAACCAAGCAGTGCGCCACCAAGCGGTGCAGGCACCGTGTATTATTTTTCGCAAAGCGCCGGAGGTGCGGAAAATCTTCCGTATAACCCGTTTGGCCAAAATCCGTCCGGCAGCACGCCCAATAAGTCCATAAACATGACCTGGACCAACGGCAATGAAATTGTTATCGTGGATCAGCTGTGCGAAGGTTACAAGTCTCAAAACTCATGTAACAATCCGGCAAACCAGCAGTATCCTGGCTTTAAGAGAACAAGAAGTGTGGGTACCGTTACACTGCCATCGTTACGAAGTGACTGGACTTTCTATTGGTTCTCCGGTGCCCGGAATGGTAACATTCAGAACATCTCAACTACCACCACGGGTTGTAACCCTTCGGGCAACATCTTCGTTGACGCTAAGCTCAACAACATGTGGAGATATGACAACTCAACTCCGGTATTTACGATAATGCCTCTACCTTACCTCTGTATCAACCAACCATCGATCTACCTTAACGGTCCGTTCGATCCATTGGGAGACTCACTGGTAACAGAAAACGTGATACCCCGTAGCGACTGGAACACCTTTTACAATTATTGCACCGGTTATACCCAGCCCAACCCAATAGGATCGTCTACGGGTTATTCAACTGATCCTGCAACAGGTACTGCTACATTTACACCAACTGCAGGACCATTCCAGGTGTTGGCCTTCAAGGTGAGCAAATATGACAGGAAGACACAAACACTTCTTGGTTTTGCTAACCGCGACGTACAGGTAGCTGTATTAAATTGCACGGGACAACCGCCAGCCGTTAGCGATCCACAGAATATCACTTTTGGAGAGCTGTCGAACGACAAGGACAAATTCACCACGTGCGCAGGTGTGAAATTTGATTTCGATATTAATGCCACAACTACTTTGCCCAACCGTAAGCTATACATGGAGGCTAACGTCGGCACTATCCCCGGCGCCTCGCTTACTGTTACCGGCGACGGCACTACCAACGTAACAGGTACTTTTTCCTGGACACCGCACTATGGCAACATTGGCCAACACGTGCTAATTGTGACAGTAAAAGACTCCACTTGCGACGGTGCGTCGCCTGTGGTATTCAAAAACCATAGAGTAATTCTCCTTACTGTGCTACCGTCTATCGATGCCGGCCCTGATAGAGGCGTATGTCTTGAAGGTGGCATTCCGGCTGAGATATTCGTAAAAGGTGCAGACGATTATCAACTGACATGGACGGATATCAACGGTTCCAAACCAACCGGCCTGAGTGCAGACACAGGACAGATCGTATTTGCATCTCCAAAACTCCGCACAGAATATGTGGTATCGACCAAAGATCTACCTGCAATTTGTAAGAATCGCGACACAGTTGCTGTCTATATTGATACAACCAACGCAGTCAATGTATTCCCCGACAATCCGATCATCCTTTGCCGCCCAGATTATTTGCAATTGGAAACAAAAGTTTTTGGTCTTCCACCGGTGAAACCAATTGCGTGCGGCACTTCGGATACATCGCTTTCTAAAACTGTACAGCAGATCGAGATACGCGGTAGCTTAGGTCCGGGTTTCGATACACTGGGGCCTCTAACGTCTACCTTCCCCACAAATACAACAAGTGTTAAGCAGCAGTTCCTGATAAGGAGGGGTGATCTGTATGAATCGGGTGTACTATATGGTACGATCAAAGCCATAGCATTCAAAGCGATCTCGCCAAATACAGCTTACGAATACAAAAACTTCCGTATCGCCATCAAGTGTACCGATGAGACCACAATATCAAAAACGAAAGGCTTCCAGACTGGTTTAACTACCGAGTATACTTCACCTGCGGTAACATTTGCTAACGGTTGGAATTCCTTCCAGTTCGCTGATGCGTATAGCTGGGATACGAGCAAAAACCTCCTCGTGGAGATATGTTATTCAGGTAATACAGCGGCAACGGGCGACCCAGTGATCAGCTTTGTACCAACAGATTACACGTCTACCTTGATGCTAAAAGCAACCGGAACCCAAACAAGTGTTTGCGCAACAAACGCCTCTGCCGATATTTCGACCAACTTTGCACGCCCTAACTTCCGTATCGACTTTGCAGAGACTGTTTCTGACAAAGGTTTTACTCTTGTTTGGACGCCGTCGACCTTCCTATCGGATTCGAGCATAGAGCAACCACTCGCATACGTGCCACAAAGTATTGTATATGCAATGCGTACTGTTGGACGTAGCGGATGTATCGTAAAAGACTCGGCCGACGTATACATTCCTGTTCACAACTATTCCGTTGTGCCTGCAGATACATCAATATGCTTCAACGAAGGTGCTCCGATGCATGCTTTAGGTGGTGGTTTTACCTACAAATGGTATAAGATCAATGACAAAGGTGAATACGAGATCCTGTCTAACACTAAAGAAGCAAGTTGCTGGGATTGTGCTAATCCAGTGTTGAAACCACTGAAAACCACAGTTTATAAGATCGCAGTATACGATAGCGTATGGTGTATTGATACTATATCCGCTAAAGTAACGGTAAGGCCTCTGCCAGATATCAAGATCATCACTCGCGATACATTTGTTAAGTATGGTCAAAGCCTGCAGCTGTTGGCGAGTGGTGCACGCATCTACAACTGGAGCCCCGTTGGCTCTCTGAACAACGCTAACACTTCGTTCCCAGTAGCTACACCAACTGAGCCTACTACTTACATCGCAGGAGGTATAGGTTCTAATGGCTGCCGCGCCTTCGATACGGTAAAAGTAGATATCGATTATCGTGACAACCTGTTTGTTCCAACCGGTTTCAGCCCTAACAACGATGGCAAGAACGACCTGTTCAAAGTGTCTAACCTGACTTTCCAAAGGGTTATCGAGTTCAGGGTATTCAACCGTTGGGGCCAGGAAGTATTCATGGCTAACGACAACCGAGGCTGGGATGGCGCCTGGAAAGGTGAACCGCAGGATATGGATACCTACACTTATACTATCAAAGTAGGTTTCCCTGACGGTTACATCGAAACTTACCGTGGTAATACCACCCTGATCAGGTAATATTAAAACACTCACATAATTTAAGCCCCGCGAAAGTGGGGCTTTTCTTTTTTAAAAGAACTCAACAAAAAAACAAACGTTCCTTATTGCTATGCTGTCTATTTTATTGTTGCCGCTATAAACATTCTATCCGGCAATCGCAGGATTGTACTACCCATTCAACAAAGTTGCCCTAGCAACAAAACTTATCATTTTTAAACCTTAGTACAATGACCTTAAGATTCCTGCAGAAATTAGTTCTTTTTTCGACGTTTCTATTGCTTGGTGTCAGTCGCGCAAACGCGTCACACATAGCAGCCATCGACCTGTATGTTGATTATATCGGCAACACCGATCCCTGTACCGGAAAACCAAGCCTGGACTATTCCGTGACTCTGATATTGTATGCCGCCTGCGAACCAACCAGTGTAAATTTTGACCCGACAGATGGATTGCTCAGATGGGAATCAGCAAACGCAGCATTCTTCACTTCAAAAAATATGACGCCGGTGATGGCAGACGGTGTCACGCCGATACCACCTGGATATACCGGTGATATTGTCCATCAGTTATGTCCTGCTTTCGAGCAACAAAACTCCTGCAATACCCCAGCTAACTTTGACAAGACCCCCGGATACAGAAGATGGATATTCAAAACAACGGTCATACTGAACTCTGCACAAACCGACTGGAAATTCTGGTGGTCGCTGGGTGCAAGAAACGGTAAGATAAAAAACATCGTTACCGCACCTAATGGCAATAGTCCGCAGGGGGACGCTTATGTTGAGGCTGGTATCAATAACGTAGCTAAAGCTGACGTGAGTACACCGCGCTTCACAACATTTCCTCTACCCTATATCTGCGTCAACAATAAATTCAAATACTTAAACGGACCGGTAGATGGCGATGTACACCGTGAGAACAACAGTCTGTCTACCTATTCAATAACTCCGCTCCAGGCAGCAAACGGACCATATTTTTATCGTGTAGGATACTCTCAGGCAAACCCCATAGGATCTGTCTCAGGATTTTTTGTGAACTCGCTTACGGGTGTGGCCGAATTCACTCCCCCGTTTTCCGGTCCGCACGTACTTGCTTTCCGTTGCGACAAAACGGACAAGAATACTGGCGCGCTATTGGCATATACTACCCGCGATGTACAAGTAGCTATCCTGGATTGTCAGCAGGCGCCACCAGTTATCGATTCCTTACCACAGCAGTTGGAAAGCGCCACATGGAAATCCTACAATGATCGCGACTCTGCTATCTACGTTTGTCCGGGTAGCAGCATGACGTTCAATATTACGGCGTACAATAGCAATCCGAGCAAGGTCAATAACCTGTATTGGGAAACCAATATTGCAAATTTGCCTGGATCAACATTTACTACATCAGGAGAAGGAACTGATACTATTCGCGGAACATTTAGCTGGACACCAGGTTTGAGTGATGTCGGTGATCATGACCTTACTATTATTGCAAAAGATTCAACTTGTGATAGTGACCTACCGATTGTGTTAAGAAGTCCAGCCCCATTTATTATACGTGTTACAAAAGGTATTGATGCAGGACCGGATCTGGTAACCTGCCAGTTCAATCCTAAGGGCCACCAGGTGTTTGTAAAAGGTACCGAATATAAACTGCGCGTTGAATGGTCTGCCCTCGATGGTTCTCCCGCGGTTGGTTTAGATTCGCCATTCAGCATTCGCCCTACGATTTATGCAAGCGGACACAACGAATATCTTGTAAAGACCCCAGACCTTACCGGGCAATGTAAGGCCAGAGATACCCTCGTATTAAAACCAGATATGAGCAACACGATAGATGTATTTCCCAATAACCCGATCATCCTCTGCCGGCCTGATTATCTCCAGTTGGATGCAAGGTTTACAGGTAAGCAACCTTTGAAAAATATGGTGTGCGGTACTGACCATACATCCGACTGCGTAACACCTGACTCTGTAACTATATTCGGATCTCCTTCGTACGAGGCCTTCATCAGCTTTGATACGCTAGGTCCTGCGGCAGCAATGATACCTAATGACGTATTTACTGCAAAACAACAATTCCTGATCACAAAACAAGAATTAAGAAAATATGGATTAGAACCGTCTACCATTAAAAGCATTTCCTTTGAGGTAGTGAACGAACAGGATCCTAATGCAGATATCAGTAATTTCAGTATTTCGCTGAAATGCACCAATAAAAAAGAGCTGAATCGCAATACAGGCTTCGAAGACGGAACGACAAACGTATATACTGCGACGAGCAATACCAAGTTTACTAAAGGCTGGCACAAATTCACGCTTGACAAACCATACAACTGGGACACAACACAAAACCTGATCGTTCAACTGTGTTTTGGCGATGACGCAACTTTGGGCACTTGCAATTCCATCATCAGATATGTTCCAACAAGCTATGTTTCCAGCCTCAAGCTAAAATCGGCAAATCCTGCAACGACGAATGTTTGCGGTACGATTAAGTCAACGCTTATTGATGAAGGAACAACAAGGCCACTGTTTGGTATCACGTTCTGTAATGCGCCTGTTGCAGATATGGAGTATACATGGACTCCAGCCACTTTCCTCTCAGATTCAACCATTTTGCGCCCCTTGGCTTATGTACCTAAGAGCATAAAATATGTATTGAAAACGATGGGTAGAAATGGCTGTACATTATATGACACCGCCGACATTTACATTCCTGAGCACAATTATGCTGTGTGGCCTGCCGATACGGCAATCTGCTTCAACGAGACTGCCCCAATGCACACAACAGGCGGTGGTTTTACTTACAAATGGTACAGGCTAAACGATAAGGGTGAATACGAAATCCTGTCTAATACAAAAGAAACAACTTGTTGGGATTGTGCTGACCCTGTACTGAGACCATTGAAAACAACCGTCTACAAAATTGCGGTGTACGATAGCGTATGGTGTATCGACACACTGACGGCAAAAGTAACGGTGAAGCCATTGCCAGACATCAAGATACTGACCCGCGATACATTTGTTAAGTATGGTCAGAGCCTGCAACTGATGGCGAGTGGTGCGCGCATTTACAATTGGAGTCCTGTTGGTTCTCTCAATAATGCTAACACTTCGTTCCCGATCGCTACACCAACTGAGCCTACCACTTATATAGCAGGTGGTATTGGAGCCAACGGCTGTCGTGCCTTCGACACAGTGAAAGTCGATATAGATTATCGCGACAACCTGTTCGTTCCTACCGGCTTCAGCCCGAACAACGACGGTAAGAACGATTTGTTCAAGGTTGCCAACCTCACCTTCCAGAAGGTGATCGAATTCAGGGTGTTCAACCGCTGGGGCCAGGAAGTATTCATGGCCAACGATAACCGCGGTTGGGATGGCAACTGGAAAGGTGAGCCACAGGATATGGATACTTACACCTATTCGATCAAGATCGGTTTCCCTGATGGATACATCGAATCTTACAGAGGCAACACTACCCTAATCAGGTAATCTCTCCTATATCCCAATAATAGAAAAGCCCCGCATTTGCGGGGCTTTTCATCTCAATACGATCAACTATGATCTCAAAGCAAGCTTCTGACGCATGTCTTTGGGGATGCCACCTTTATTCAGCAGTATCGCTGTAGTCTTATATTTTACATAAGGTTTCGTTACATAGATATAACCTTTGTAGTCATTCTTCTCGCCCCATGAGTTCTTTACGATATAGTATTCTTTACCTGTTTGATCTTTAGCAGAACCAACAATGTGCATGCCGTGATCATCGGTAGTAGAATAGTTATCAAAAGCTTCCTGGCGCATTTTTGAAGTGATCTTCCTGTCAGCCTTTGGTCCATTGAACAATTCTTTTTGCTCATCCTCTTCCATGTCTTCCCAGTCTTTTTCAGGAACGAAAGCCACACCATTTTTCCAGCTAAAATACTTTTCACTCACGTCAGTTGCCCATGCAACTGTATAACCATTCTGCAGCGCGTTATCGATGATATCTGTGATATCACCCATTTTCACGTTGTACACCTGGTCATAGCTCCAGTTGTCAGGCACCATCAGGATCGTCTTCTGATAGTACGGTTTGTCAGAAAATGAAGACAGTTCAACATAGTCGGTTGGATTAATACCGATCATCTTATCAGCAAATGTACGCGGTGTGTATTGCTTGCCATCATAGGTAAAAGTTTGAGGATCGTTACCTAGGTAGGTATCAAGTACAGCTACAAAAGCTCTCTTCCAGTTAGGTGTCAGTTTACCGTTCGGATTCTTAACTATCGCATCGAGCATACCTTTCAGAATTGCCTGCATCTCTCCGAACTTATTCTTCGTAGTACCATAGTTAAGGCCACTATATACCGACTGAGGAACCGCACCGTATTTTGCGTACATATTGATAACGTCGTGGCAAGAGCCACCGTCACCCCATGAAGCGTCGCCATGCATGCGAACATAAACGTCCGCTTTGTCGATGTAAACGTTACGCGCGGTGTAGATCTCCGCTATATCAACGGGCTTTTTGCCCATACGAGCCATTTCGCTTTCAAGGAACGAGTTGGTTGAATAGCTCCAGCAAGTACCAGAGCTACCCTGGTTTTTTACGCAGGTATTCTCAAGATTGATAACATCCGTAAAAACGAATTTCTTTTTTGAGCTATCGCTCTTGTTATTTTCCAGTTTCTTCACCAGGTCATCCTGTGCAAAAACGAGTACAGGCATTGCCGTGGCGAAAAGCAAAGCAAACTTTTTCATCAGTTGTTGAGTATTGATTTTTAAGAGTGTACGAAAATACGCATTAACACCTTACTATTCTGTTGTATAAAGGTGAAAATCAGGGTGAAATATGGCTTTTATTAGTGCATCCGGCTGCCGGTTGGCGTCAGTGCCTGCAGTACTTCCTCTTCGTTCGCCAGCCATTGGTTCCAGGCGGCGCGTACCATTTCTTGCGAAAAATACGTGGTAGCGAGATCAATAAACAACCTGTAATGGCCCGCTTCGGATACCATGAACTTATAATAGAATTTACGCAACTTTTCATCCTCCAGCCCTTCCGAAAGCAGCCGGAAACGTTCGCAACTACGCGCTTCGATCAGCGCACAGATCATAAGCTTGTGCAACAGCCGGTCTCCCCCACTGCCACCTTTAGGAGTGTGTTGCAACAGTAAATTTACATAGTCGTCCTTACGCTGCTTGCTCAATACGTATCCGCGTTTTTTCATCTCGGCCCATACCATGCGGAAATGTCCCCACTCTTCGGTCACTATTGGAGATAACGCATCTACCAATTCTTGCTTGTCCGGATAAAGCTGTATAAGTGAAATGCACTGTGTTGCAGCTTTTTGCTCACAAAACGCATGATCTGTCAGAATTTCCTCCAGGGAAACGGCAGCAAGGTCAACCCATCGTGGGTCGGTAGGCATCTTTAAACCAAGTATCGAATTTTCGGCAGTACTCATGAAGCAGCAAAAATAGCCACAAAATAAAAAAACCGGCCCTATGGCCGGTTTTCATATATAGTGTTGTCTTAAAGTCTTTTGATAGTGCATCCGATCGACTTAGTGGTGCTAGGATCTGGAGCTGCACCAGCCAACATGTTATTGATGGCATTTTTCAGGAACATTTGTTTAGATGCTGCAGGATCAGCTGGGCTATCTTCCATTGCGCCTTTATACACCAACTTGCCAGTTGCATCAAACAGGAACACTTCTGGGGTACGCATTGCGCCAAAGGCATCTGCCAGTTTCGCCTGGTCGTCGCCTATGTAAGGAACGCTGTACCCTTGCTTCTTCGCGTACCGGCTCATAGCTTCGTGTGAATCTGCCCCATCACGCTGCGCCGCATTTGAGTTAACGATAACCATACCTATGTCCATTTTCTTTGCATAGTCTATAGTTTCTTTAGTACGCTCCTGGCTCTTGATCACGTAGGGGCAAGTATTGCACGAGAACATCACCAATAACCCATTCGCAGTCTTAGCAGAATTAAGCGACACTTCTTTCTTGTCTACCGAGGTGAACTTGTCGTTGCCCATAGGTATACCCGCGCCTATCTCCAGGCTTTGCGCAAAAACAGCAGTTGAAAGACTTAGGGTAATAGCAGTCGCTAACAGTTTTATCTTTTTCATTAATGGCTTATTTTCTACTAAAGTTAAGGATAAAAGACATTGCACGCTTTCATCAATACCTAGCTTACTTACCGGCTGTCTTCGTATCAAGGCTGATATTTTCATCGCCAGCCTGGTAGGGCAAGTACATGACGATCAACTGGAACATTTCATCGGTTGCACGCATGCTACCCTGCTGATCGCGAATAAGGCGCGGCGGCATGAAGGGATTATTCATGTTCTGTTTGGTGTTATCATACAAACCTTCAGCAACTATAGTACTGCCTGCGGGTACCTTCACCATTTTTTTGAACGTGTAGAAATACTGCCAGTTGAAATCCCACCGTGGTATCGATATGAGTTTAATAGTATCACCGCCATCAGGAGGTAACGCATACGCTTTAAAACTCTTCCCGATCATGTGCATATGCGGGTTAAGGGTCAGTATCGAAATCTCTTCCGGTACTTTGTACCTGCTCCATACTTTCTTCACCGTATTTGGCTGAACAACCAGGTCCGGTTCAACCGGCGACACGCCAAGCGTGCCCAATTGAAACTCTTTTACCGGACGATTGGGCGGTGTTTTAGCAAAGAATATGTTGATATAAGAGCTATCCCAAACGGGTTGATTTTTTGTAAATCCATAGTGCAGATCGTTCAATAAAAAAGCCCCTTTACGTGGTAACTGGTAACCACCAACACCTGGGGGATACAGCTGCCCAAATACACCCGGCAGAAAATTAACCACCGACCGTTGCAGTGTTGGGAATGAACCATCGTCGTTAGGTATGCCGAGCTTTTTATAGGCCAGCATCACAGTGCTATCATTTACCATATCGGCCACACGATCTCCCTCATAAACGTTACCTTTCTTTTCAAACTGGTACTTGATCATGTCGCCATTCACGTGGTGCACGACGCTGTTGTTACCCGGCACAAATTCTATAACACTGGCATAGGTATCAGCGGGTAGTTCAAATGGTACTTTAATGATCAGGAACTTATCACCGCTATTTGCCGGCAGAAAGTACGGCTGAACAGCTATGCGCATATCCGGTTTGCCGATAGTAGAACCCTCCGGGTACGCAGGAAGTTGCGGCATCTTATCCTTGGGCCCTTCAAGGGCACCATCTTGCACCCATTTTTGTACCAGCTTGATATCGTGCTCGCTCAGCACGCGCTGACCTACGAACTCTGTATAGTGTGGATCTGCAGGCCATGGCGGCATCAGGCGTTCGCCTACCATGTAGGCCATCGATGCCGCGTATGTCTTCGCGTCTTTGTAGGAGATCAGATCGAAATGCGCTCCACCATTGGGCCTGTGACAAATCGTACAGTTATTATAAAGCAATGGCGCAATATGCTCTGTAAAGGTAACCTGGTCGGGAAGTCGCTGTTCACCGCCACATGACGATAACAGAGCAACAGCACTAAGAAGAAATATATTAAACCTGCGCTTCAGGAACATCGTTTTTAGAAGTTTGTGCCAGCATGATGCTTACGTTCAGCTCGTAGCCAAGCAGTATGACCATTGTATTCAGCCACATCCACACCATGAAGGCCATGATCGAACCAATAGAACCGTAAACCTTGCTGTAATTTATAAAGTTGTTCACCAGGAAGTAAAATACGAATGTGGTGATGATACAAAGGATAGTAGCAAATACGGAACCGGGTGACACAAAATCGAAACGGTCGTTGAGCGACGGACCGTATGTATACACCACTGATATCGAACTGAAAATAAGCAGACCTATGATTAACAAGCTCACCAACCTTGGCACTAAGGTATTATCAAATACCTGCAGAATAATTTCATTCAGCTCCTGGCTTTGTATGATAAGGGCAGCCAGTGTTAGTATCACAACGCCCATCAACATAAATGTCAGCTTTATAGCTGTCCATCGTTTTCTTAGCCCCGATCGCTTCACATAGAAAGGAAGGCTTTTCTCAAAGTTGCGTATCAGGCCCATCATACCATTTGACGAGAAGAATATCGTCAGCAAAAGACCAAATGAAAGCACACCCTCCTGGGTATTGTTCATAAAGTCTACTATGATGCCACTTATGTTATTGTAGGCGTTAACGTTGGGAGTAATATACCTCAACACCATTAGGATCGTATTCTGCACATCATGGAGCGGCAGGTAAGGCACCAGCGAGAACAGGAACAGCAACGTAGGTGGTATGGCCATCAGGAAGTTGTAAGTAACTGCAGCACAGCTCACATTGAGCCTGCTGTTCCTGATACCCTGCAAAAAGAATTTCGTTACCTCGTATAGCGATAATCCTTCCGTACCCGGAACTATGATCTTCTTTGCCCTATCCCTTACAACACGTACCGGTCTACTCTGCCTAACATACTGTTGCAGTACTGTCATACCGCAAAGTACGGTCAAAGATTGGTCAGAACGAAATCCGTCATCTTTTTGTAGAGATGAAAGCGGGCGTTTCCACCGGTAATACCATGGTGCCTGTTAGGATAATATTCGCCATCAAACTCTTTATTGGCTTTTATAAGCGCATCCGTTAGCATCACAGCGTTCTGAAAATGCACGTTATCATCGGCAGTACCATGCACCAGCAGGAACTTGCCTTTCAGGCGGTCAGCCATCTTCTCAGGTGCGTTCTCGTCATACCCCTTCTCGTTCTCCTGCGGTGTACGCATGTAGCGCTCTGTATAGATATTATCATAATAGCGCCAGTTGGAAACCGGTGCAACCGCAATTGCCATCTTAAATACATCGTTGCCTTTGAACAAGCAGGTGCTGCTCATAAAACCACCATAGCTCCAGCCCCAGATACCAATACGGCTTTTATCAACATAAGGCAGCGTACCCAGGTATGTTGCTACAGCGATCTGGTCGTCACTTTCATATTTGCCCAGCTGCAGGTAAGTCTTTTTCTTAAACTCCTGGCCGCGAAAACCGGTACCGGTACCGTCTGCACACACGATGATATACCCTTTCTCTGCCAGCATCTGGTGCCAGAAGAAATCACGCACAGGGAACCGATCGCCTACTTCCTGAGAACCCGGGCCACTGTACTGGAACATCAACACAGGATATTTTTTCTGATCGTTGAAGTTTGGCGGAGTGATGACCCATGCATTAAGTGTTTTGTTATCTCCCACTTCCAGTTGCCTCAGGCTGATGTTGCCGAGATCGTACTCCCACATTTTTCCTTTTAGTGCAGCATTGTCTTCCAGTGTACGAACGACCTTCCCCTTGTTATCCCTCAATGTATATACAGAAGGCATAGTGAGCGTTGAGTGCCTGTCGAGGAAATAATTAAACCCTTCGATTGGCGTGATCCCGTGCGTTCCCTCTTCGGGTGTCAGTGTCCTCCTGTTCTTTCCTTCAAAGTTTACCGAATACAGTTTGCGCTCTACCGGTGTTTTCTCAGCAGCAGTATAAAATACCAGGTTGCGTTTTTCGTCTATACCAACAATTTGTTCCACATCATAATTGCCACCGGTAAGCGCTGTAAGCCTCTTGCTTTTCCAGTCCCAGCGATACAGGTGATTGTAACCGCTGCGTTCGCTGTGTAATACTAGTGACCTGTTGTCGGGCAGGAATGCAAGGTTGTCATCAATATCAATATAATAAGGGTTCTGTTCGTTGTAAATAACGCTCGAATTACCACTGGTCGCATCGGCCAGAAGCAGATCCAGGTTGTTTTGCAAACGATTAAGCCTAAAAATGCAAAGCTTTGAAGCATCTTTGGTCCATTTGATGCGAGGTATATACTGGTCGGTTTCGGTACCCACGTTAGCCGTCACAGTCCTCGCATCCTTTACATCGTATACTTTGATCTGCACCACCGAATTAGGCTCACCGGCTTTGGGATATTTGTAGACATAGTTATATGGGTACAGCCCGGTGTACATGGGTAATATGTATTGAGGCACCTGTGACTCATCAAAACGGTAGAAGGCCAGGTACCTGCTGTCGGGCGACCAATCAAAGGCGCGGGTGAACTCGAACTCCTCTTCATACACCCAGTCACAGTTACCATTAATGACCTTGTTTACCACACCATCGGTTGTTACCGCTACAGTTTCTCCGGTCTTCAGGTCTTTATAATAGAGGTTATTTGCGCTAACAAACGCTACTTTACTGCCGTCGGGCGAAAACGTAGCATGCAGCACTTTAGCTGTATCTATCTGCAGTACTTTGCCAGTACTCATATCGTATACATATGAACGGTAGAGGGCCGACCTGCGGTAGACAGGCTGCCCTTCGTTCCTGATCAATATCTTTTTTTCATCTTTACTGAACGAATAATCATCCAGTGAAAGCTGTTTGCCTTCAAGAGTGTGCTCACCATTGTCGAATACTGTGCGTTCCTGCTTACCAGTCTTCAGATCGTATACACGCAATACCTGGCGGTCGCCTTCTTTGTCTATCTGTGTATACACCTTGCCGTCGCTCATGGCATTGAATCCCGGAACCACTTTCGGGCGAAAGGTATTTTTTACCCAGATATCCTCAAGGGTTATCTGTTTCTTTTGTGCAAACGATAGTTGGGCGATACAAATAAGTGCTAACCAGGAATAGCGCATAATGAGACATTATTAAGACGTCCAAAAATAACATCTAAGCGTCAGAGAATGAAATGCCTACAATATGATTTCGGGGTAAAATAAGGGGGATAAAAAGCACAAAGGGTGCATTGCTGCACCCTTCACTTATTTAAAAGAGGTTGTTTAATAGTCGATCGTGGCTTGGATACCGCGGTTAATGAGTGCTTCTGCCAATGGCCTCAGAAAATCAAAGCTGCCTTTTTTAACGCCATATTTTCCTTTGTGGTGAATGATCATAGCACATTGCTCAGCCTGCTCAGGGCTATGCTCGCAAACATCAATCAGAGATTCTATGACGTGGTCGAATGTGTTTATGTCATCATTCCAGACGATAAGGTTGTGCAGTTCCTCCACCAGGACGTCCTGGTCTTCTTCACCCTGGGTTTGCCATTGCAATCCTCCCTGGTTCTCCCATAAAGCACTCATAATGTTCAGGTTTTCTTATTTCACGCAAAGATAAGGAAAATCATAACTCGACCATCTGAAGCGGGCATTACCAATATAATTTCGATTTTTGCAGCATGTTCGTAAAAAAATCGATGGAGGAACTGGGCCGGCTCTCGCACGACGAGATGAAAGCCACTGGAAAACACCCGGTTATCGTGATAATGGACGATGTTCGCAGTATGCACAACGTTGGCTCGGCATTTCGCACCTGCGATGCTTTTGCCATCGAGGCGCTATACCTGTGCGGGTACACACCTACTCCGCCCCACCGCGATATTCACAAAACTGCATTGGGTGCCACCGAAACCGTTAAATGGCAACATTTCAAAACAACCGTTGAAGCAGTACAGGTGGCCAAAGACGCCGGCTATGTGATATACTCTGTTGAGCAAGCTCATAACAGTATCCAGCTTAATAGCTTTAGCTGGAGCAATGAAAAGATAGCACTGGTGTTCGGGAACGAAGTAACTGGAGTGAACGATGAAGTACTGGTACTTTCTGATGGCGTTATAGAAATACCTCAATGGGGTGCAAAACACTCGCTCAACATATCAGTAAGTATGGGCGTAGTATTGTGGGAGCTTGTTAGAAAATAATTGGCATCAATATTATATAGCTTTTCAAAAAACTGTATATGCTTTGGAAAGGCAGGCGCGAAAGCGGCAATGTTGAAGACCAACGAGGACTGGGTGGAGGAGGTAAACTTCTTGGCGGAGGTATTGGTGCTGCTGTTATTGGCCTGATCATCTATCTATTAGGTGGCGACCCTTCGGCTATCATGCCACAGGAGAGTGCGCCACAAACGCAGGAAGGAAAAGCTGCCGAAGACGAAGCAGCAAAATTTGTTTCCGTTGTGCTAGCCGATACCGAGGACGTTTGGAACAAACTCTTTAGCGATATGGGCAAGCAATACCAGGAACCTGTAATGGTGCTCTTCAATGGCTATGTGGCCTCTGCGTGCGGGAATGCAAGCTCAGCGACAGGGCCTTTTTACTGTCCGCTGGATCACAAGCTATACATCGACCTTTCATTTTATAACGAGCTAAAAGAACGCTTCAATGCCCCTGGCGATTTTGCCATGGCTTATGTGGTGGCTCACGAAGTGGGGCATCATGTACAGAACTTGCTGGGAATTTCTGATCAAGTACAGCAAATGCGCCAGCGAGTAGGCGAAGCAGAGGGCAACCGGCTGTCTGTAAAACTGGAGCTGCAAGCCGACTTTCTTGCAGGTGTGTGGGCCCACCACGCGCAACGCATGAAAAACATCCTGGAAAGTGGGGATATGGAAGAAGCGTTAAATGCAGCCAACGCGATTGGCGATGACCGCTTGCAACAGGAAGCACAAGGACATGTAGTACCAGATGCTTTTACACACGGCACATCAGCGCAACGTATGTATTGGTTCAAAAAAGGCTACGATACTGGCGACCTCAACCAGGGCGACACATTTAATGCCCCCGATCTATAGTAACTAAATATTACTGCAGATCATTTGGCGCACATAAGCACCTTGTATCGATTCTGGTATCAGGTTCATTAACTCAGCCTTGTGCTTACATGTGTTACACAGTATCTTTTCCAGTGAAAACACATAGACACTCTCGATCGCGTTTCTTATGGCAGCATCTCCACTGTCATATAAGCGTTCCACCACCGAAAAGCATTTGCCCACTGCGCTAAGATCGTAGATATCTACTTTTTCCCGCGTATAGTCGAATAACGCGCGCATTATTTTGTGTAGGCCTTGCACTGGCGCCTTTTCAAAACGTTCATTCAACTCTGGCAATTCCTGGCTTATCAATTTTCCCGCTTCAGTATCGTTAAACATCACTCGTTGTTTAACACAGAATATCAAAAGGTTATGCCACAGGAAAGCTACGGATGCCTGAAAATCGCAGCGTATTGCTTTGCAGATGTATAACAATCACACTATCAGCTGAAAAGTCCACGCTTGTGCTTGTATGCTTTTATGAAATCTGTAACAAGGTACGCTATCAGCTTACCGGTGGAAGCGGCCTTGCGGCCATCGCGCAGTTCTGCCGCACCTTCGGTAAGATGCAGATACACCGGATGAACAAGTTGTGCACACCAATTGATGTATTGACGAGCATGCAGAGTTGTTATGCCACACGGAGTATAAGCGCTCGACAAGGTACGTTCAATACAGTCGAGATCCAGCTCAAGACCCACGGGACGACCGGCTGTTTTGCTAATGGCATTCTTCACTGCTTCCTCAAAACTGAGTTTGCCTCGTAAAAAAATGTCTTCGAAAAAACTAAAATTCAAGTCGGGATCATCCACCAGTTCATCTATCACTTCCTGCGAGTTATAATTCTCATGCAACCCGATAACTGAATATTTTTCGAGAAAACCTCCGCGGTGTGCATACCTGAAACCATTGCCGCTATGCCTGCCTTCCATCGCTCTGAAATCGCTGTGCGCATCCAGGTTGATACAGTTGACAGGCTTGTCGTTTACAAGCGACGCCCCCTTTAAGAGCGGATATGAATTATTATGGCCCCCACCTATGACGATCGGTACTTTGCCAGCGGCTATGATGCTGGTAACAACCGGTTGAACCATCTCGTCGATCTCGTGAACGAGATTGCGCAACTGCTCCACCGTAATGTTCTCCGATTGTCGCATTTTAGCAGCAAAATCAAAAGCACCAAGCAAAAGTATTTCCTCCCCCTGCAATGCCTTGGTACTTTGTACATTGACCAATGCCTTCAATGCTACGGGCCACATCGTGTGCGTACCGCCTACACCAAAATTGGCGCGCACGCCTATGTCTTCAGGTATACCGAGCACCACAAATTTTGCACTGGAAGTCTTTAGATTTTCCTGCCAGTTATCATCCCCAATAAGCTGCATGCGTTCCCCCAGTTTCGTTTCACCCTGGCGGCGACCAATGATCTTTTCAAGATCAGTTTGCGTAGTAACAACGAATTTCCCCATGTGTAATTCTTACAGAATGTTCCGATTGACAATTGCGCTCGGTTCATTCAGGGCTTTAAACTAATTCATAAAACAATAAGGGCATAATTTTTACGCTGGCGCATTGCCGTTTATCCTTTTTTTAGAACTGTGCTCTTTTCCTGAAGCTAAAATCCATACGCCTCACTATCTCGTATTTAACCATAACAACCAAAAACTGATCTCTCATGAAAAGATTTACACAACTGGCGCTTGCCCTGGCGGTCATGCTATTTTTCTTCAAGCCTGCTTCTGCCGATCACTTAACTGCCAAGTACTTATTCGCTGCAAAACTAGACGGAGCGCAGGAGGTACCTTCTGTGCCGCTTAATGGCCTTGGTGTTGCTACCTTGTTTGTTAGCTACGATCTCGACTCCGCCTGTTTGGAAATGACAGTAAACGGTCTTAGCGGACCAATTACCGCCGTACATATTCACGCAGGTCCGGTTGGTGTTAGTGGTCCCGTAGTAGTTGATCTTATGCCATACCTGACTGGCAATCGCGTCAAGGCTACTATAACCGGTGCTACCGTCAACCCTCAACTTATGGCTAACTTGTTAAGCGGTATGTTCTACATCAATGTGCATACAGCGCTTTACCCTAACGGTGAAATAAGAGGCCAGCTACTGCCGGAAGAAGACAAGGGCATCACCACCTGGCTACAGGGGATCCAGGAAACACCACCCGTTGCCACTAGCGGTACCGGCCTCGGTTCATTCATCCTTTCTAAAAGCATGCAAAAACTCTCGTTTCATGTAGTAGTGAACGGATTGAGTAGCGCTATTACTGGTGCACATCTACACAGGCAGGCATCAGGATACCCCGGCCCGATCGTTGAAGACTTAACCCCCTTCATCAACGGCAATGTGATATCAGGCAACGTCGATCCGACACTATATCTGAGTTCCCTTCTCGCAGACAGCATTTACATCAATGTCCACACTGTTTCTAACCCTGGCGGTGAGATACGCGGTCAACTACTTATCCGGCCCTATCTCTATTACGATGCACCGATGGATACTATGCAGGAAGCCAACGTGGTAACGGGTAATGCTACATTAGGATTAACAACACTAAAACTAAATTATACCTTAGATACACTTTGGTATGACGCCCAGCTAACCGGGTTGACAGGAGCCATACAAGCAGCACATTTCCACAGTGCAGGACTTGGTGTGGCAGGTCCTATTGTGATAGGAATACCCAATCCTAACATCACTGGCAGTACAATATCCGGATATGTTGCCGGCACAGATCTGGTTGATTCAGTTAAGCGCCAATTGCTGGAAGGCGGTATTTACTTCAACGTGCATACTGTGGCCAACCCTGCAGGCGAAGCGCGCGGACAAGTTTACAGAAGCTATCGTGAAGGTTATACTTGTCACATCAACGGTTCCCAACAAGTACCGCCGGTTAGCTCGGGCGCTTCGGGAACGGGTATGGTATCAATAGACCGTGACCAAACCAACGCGCACTACATGTTTGGCGTAAATGCGCTGACAAATTATACGGCTTCGCATTTTCACAATCACATAGCAGGACAAAACGGCCCAATAATTTTTGATTTTAGCAGCCAATACAACAATGGCGGTGTGTTTGGCTATTGGGATGAAAATTCTACTCCTGCATTTGATACCGTGATGTCTAACAAGTTTAGAAAAGACAGTATGTACGTGAATTTCCATACTACTGCTAATCCCAATGGCGAAGTGCGCGGCAACCTGACCCGCAAGCTCTGCAATGATATCGTTAATGGCATAGACATATTCGGTTCTAACAGTGTATCCGTAAATCTCTACCCTAACCCAGCATCAGAAGGTGCTAATCTTGATATCATGCTGGAGGACGCAACCCAGATCCAGGTACAACTCACAGATATGCTCGGCAAAACGATCTGGATAAAATCCGCGGATCTGACGGGGGGACAAAACAGGGTAACCATCCCAATGGCTTCGCTGGCCAGTGGGGTCTATTTTGTAAATATTTATAATACGGAGGGTCAAATGGCCTACAAGCTTATAAAAGAATAAGTGTGGTTTTGTAAGGAGTAAAGCCGTTCTGCCTCGGCAGACGGCTTTATTGTTTTTACTTATGCGTTAATTGCTTACAAACGGGATTCTTGCAGTAAATTTGCCGGAAAATCAATAGAATCAATGTACCCGATAGAAATAGTTAGCCCGATGAAGGCTGAGCTCACAGAAAAAGGTTTCCAGGAACTGCTGACACCTGAACAAGTAGATGCAGCCCTTCAAAAACCTGGCACTGCCTTACTGTTCATTAATTCAGTTTGCGGCTGCTCGGCAGGTACTGCGCGCCCTGGTGTTATCATGGCAGCTCTTAACTCGCCCAAAAAGCCAGACCAGCTGCTGACCAGCTTTGCCGGTTTCGATATCGACGCTGTAAGGCAAGCTCGTACTTACCTGCTGCCTTATCCTCCATCTTCGCCGGCTATAGCCCTGCTTAAGGACGGTCAAGTAGTTCATATGATCGAACGCCACATGATCGAAGGCCGCCCGGCGCAGATGATCGCTGCAAACCTGGCGCAGGCTTTCGAAACTTATTGCTAGATCTTAAATGTATATAATTCAAAGGTGCATGGTCCTCATGCACCTTTTTCGTTAGTAAAAGCCAAAATTATTTCCGTTCTTCGCACCCAATTCCGTTTCACTTGTCAGAAGGTAAGATCATAGTTATTACAGCTCCGTCAGGCTCGGGAAAGACCACACTGGTAAAACGCCTGCTGAATGCCTACCCCAAACTGGCATTCTCTGTGTCGGCCTGTACGCGTCAGCCACGCCCGGGTGAGGCCGATGGTAAAGACTATTATTTCTACAGCGAAGACCGTTTTAAAACGCTCGTTGATGAGAGTGCCTTCGTAGAATGGGAAATGGTATACACCGGTAAATACTACGGCACGCTGAAATCGGAACTGCAGCGTATATGGGACAACGGCCGCGTTCCGTTGGTCGATATCGATGTAAAAGGCGCCATAGCTATACAAGATGCATACCCTGACGCTTCACTGACCTTGTTTATCCAGGCACCCTCGCTCGAGATACTGCGTCAGCGCCTCGAATCGCGCGGTACCGAATCGGTCAGCAGCCTTGAGGAACGCATCAGTAAGGCCGGATTCGAACTCAGCTTTGCTACACAGTTCGATCGTATCATCATCAACGACAACCTGGAGGCGGCCACTACCGAACTGCTTGATACTGTGCAGGCTTTCGTGCAGGAATAGGCATATGGCATAATCTTTACGGTTTCAGTATTTTATTATCTTTGGTATTATGGATATGTCGAATTTATTGTTCTACATTTTTGGGTGTATTTTACTGATAGGATTTTTTGCAGGCACTGAAATAGCGTTCATATCTGCCAATAAGCTCAATATCGAGCTGCGCAAAAAGCAGGGCACCTTTTCCGGGCGCATACTGTCGCGCTTTATGGAAAACCCTTCTGAGTTCATCGGCACCAGTCTTGTTGGTGTCAATGTGCTGCTGGTTATCTACGGCTTACTGATGACCCGCCTCACGGAGCCATTCCTGGAAATGCTGCCACCGCCGCTTAATTCTGACTACATGCACCTGATCCTGGACACCTTCCTGGCTACGGTGGTCATCCTGATATTTGCAGAGTTTCTGCCCAAGGCGGTATTCCGTACCAAAGCAGAACAGGTGTTAGCACTCTTCAGCTTTCCGATGCTGATATCTTACTACATCCTCTACCCTTTTGCCAAGATATTTGTTTCGATCTCTGAGTTTATCCTGAAATACCTGTTCAACGTACGGATCAAAGAGAATCAAGCGATATTCAACCGTGTAGATCTCGAGGTATTTGTAAAACAAACCCTGCACGGCCACGAAACGGATAGCAACGAAGTGAATACCGAACTGTTTGAGAACGCACTCTACCTGGTAAATGTAAAGGTGCGCAAGTGTATGATACCACGCAACGAGGTAGAAGCCGTTGAGCTGAATACTCCGGTTGAGTCTGTCCGCAACAAGTTCATCGAAACAAAGCTGTCCAAGATCATCGTATACGAAGGTTCTATCGACAACATTGTTGGCTACCTGCATCATCTCGATCTGAGCCGCAGGCCCAAAGCCATCAAAGAAGTGCTGCACAGTATTTCGGCAGTTCCTGAGGCAATGAGTGCTGTAGACCTAATGAACCGCTTTACCCGCGAACGCAAAAGTATTGCATGGGTTATTGATGAATTTGGTGGCACCTCAGGTATAGTTACCATGGAGGATGTACTGGAAGAGATATTCGGCGATATCAACGATGAGTATGATGTTCAGGAACACGTAGAGAAACAAATAGCCGAAAGCGAATACATTTTCTCCGGACGTATAGAGCTTGACTACCTGAATGAGAAATACGGTTTCAATTTCCCCGAAGACGAGACTGAAACACTGTCGGGTTACATCATATCCCATCACGAGACGATCCCTAAAATAAAGGACCGCATCATTATCGATCATTACGAATTTGACATACTTTTAGTCACGGAAACAAGGATCGAAACTGTGAAGATGAAGGTCCTTAAAACGTATCAATAACAACTGATCAAAACGCACACATATGGCTGTTAGACGTCCTTTCAACCTGCACAACTGGATAGAAGAAAACCGTCACTTACTGAAACCACCTGTTGGCAATCAGCAGGTGTATAAAGAGGCCGGCGACTTTATTGTTATGGTTGTTGGTGGTCCCAACAGTCGTAAGGATTTTCACTACAACGAAAGCGAAGAGCTGTTTTACCAGCTGGAGGGCGATGTGGTTGTCCGGATATATGAAGACGGCAAGATCGTTGACATCCCCATTAAGGAAGGCGATATGTTCCTGTTGCCTGGCAAAACACCGCACTCACCACAGCGTGGTGAAAACACAGTTGGGCTGGTAATAGAAAAAGTGCGAGAAGATAAAGAGATCGACGGCTTCATCTGGTATTGCGAGAACTGCCACGAAAAGCTTTATGAAGAGTATTTTGAACTCACCGATATCGTTTCGCAGCTACCTCCGCTGATGCAACGTTTCTATTCGGATATTGAAAAACGAACCTGCAAGAATTGTGGCCATGTTATGGAGCCACCTGCACCAAAGAAATAAGACCTCTCTCTAAATTCAGGCCTCAGGTATTACTTGAGGCTTTTTTGCATATACCAGATAACAAGGGGTAGTATAATGACGGTTGCGCTGAAAAGGTATAAGAGTGTAAGCATGATCGACGGTTTAGCTAGTGTACTGAATCCGTTAATAGTCTTAAAAAATTATACCCTCTTTATTCCGATCTTTTTCCAAATAACTGGAAATCAGCAATGCCAATTTTTGATAGCGTTGGCAAAGTATTTATAATAAACCTTTTCAAAAACATATGCATTTATGAAAAAGCTATTAGCTATTTTGATCGTCGCCGCTTCTGTGGCATTTTTTACCTCGTGCAGCAACACTAAAGAAAGCGAGACCACAACATCAGATTCGCTAAGCACTACCGATGTTACAACAAGCAGCAGCACTACAACAACTACATATATAGACCCTGAAACAGGCGCTACAGTGACACGTGACGCATCAACAGGCTTTTATATCGACGCATCAGGCAATCCCGTAGAGTTTTATGTGGATGCAGTAACGCTCGATACTTTCTATGGTAAAACCGGCCAGAACGTGAACAATGCACTGATACATGTAGATAATGATCTGCGCCTCGATGAGTCGAAGATAAAAATAGATGAAGACGACATTAAAATTGAAAATCCCGACGGCAGCAAAACCAAAATAGAAGGAGATAAGATCAAGGTGAAGAATGCAGATGGAAGCAAATCCAAAATGGACGGCGATGAAACAAAAGTGAAAGACGGTGATGGCAAATTGAAAAGCACTGCCGAAGGAACTAAAACAAAATAGCACATTATAATACTAACCCGTTTCCAACGGAGGTCTGAACAATAAAGGTTGTGTAGTCATACACAACCTTTCTTTTTTGTAGAGCTATTTGCTCAACTATTATGAAAGACATTCTGGTGCAGGCGGTGCACTGCTGGCCGGTTTCGACTTATCTTCCGGCAGCGGTATGAACTCTTTGTTATCATTGGGCGGCAATAAGATCCGTCCGGCTTTCCAATCTGCTTTGGCTTGCTCGATCCGATCTTTGCGCGATGAAACAAAATTCCACCAGATATGCCGTTCGCCCAGTGGTTCTCCGCCAAGCAACAAAAGCTTAGTTTTTTCTTTTGCGCTGATGTGCGGATCACCACCTTTGGTAAACACAAGCATTTGCCCGGCTGAGTAAGTATGACCATTCACCTCTACACTACCCTTAGCCACGTATGCTCCACGTTCACTATAATTGTTTGGCAAAGCTATTTTAGCGCCTGCATCTAAAACCACATGCAGGTAAAACAACGGCGAGTGTGTCTTTACATGGTTACTTAGGCCATAAGCATTGCCGGCTATCAACCGCATCCATACACCGGTATCGGTGAATACGGGCAACTGACTCGCAGTATAGTTATCAAAAGTGGGCGCTTGTTCTTCGTCCTTTTCAGGCAAAGCAACCCAGGTTTGTACCATTTCAAGAGAGCCTGTACGTGTTGCCGGATCTTCGAACCGCTCGCTGTGCGCTATCCCACGGCCTGCCGTCATCCAGTTCACTTCACCGGGCCGTATTATCTGTTCTACACCCAAGCTATCGCGGTGGGTTACCTGCCCATCGAATAAATAGCTGACTGTTGAGAGACCAATGTGTGGATGCGGCAGCACATCCATGCTACTGCCGGATTGTACAGGCACGCTTACAGGTCCGGCATGATCCATAAAAATGAATGGTCCCACCATGCGCTTCAACCGAAACGGAAGAATACGGTTTACAGACAGCCCAGGGCCGATATTTGCTTTGCGTGCCTCTATTACAATGTCGAGCATAAGTTCTGCTTAAGAATTCTAAGTTAACCCCTAATTCATTTTCGTGCACTCATCCATCCGCCCCATTTTGTTTAGCTATCCGTGCTTTTATCTTTTTTCGCTTCTTCATCGATCTCCTCATTCCGTTTTCGTTCCAGCGAGTCTTTCATTTTCTGTACAGGTGTCTGTCCGGGTTTCTCTTTTTCATCCACAGGTTCTCCCAACAGTACACCCCACTGACGCAAAGGCGGCGTTTTCTCAAAAATGATCTTTAGCATCGCCATCAGTGGTATCGATAAGAACATGCCTGCAACACCGGCAAGTGCGCCACCTATGATGATGCCGACGATGCTTGCCAATGCATTCACCTGCACCCTTGAGCCTACTATGCGTGGCATCAGGATATTGTTATCAAGAAACTGAACAACGGCTATTGTGCCAAGTACAGCCCAGATATGCCACAATTCAGGCGAAGATGTAAGCGTTATCAGCACGCCCAGCACATTGCCAATAAGCGCACCGATGTACGGTATCAGGTTGAGTATGCCGAACATTAACCCAATGAGGATGGCATGCTTGATGCCAAATAGCATGAGTATGCCGCCCACCAAAACAGTGAGATAGGTAATCTGAATCAGCAACCCAACGAGGTAATACTTTACGATGGTCTCGGTTTCATTGAAGGCATTTTCCACCTCTCCGTGATTTTCCTGACTGAACCAGAGAAAGACAAATTTGCGTATAAGCTGCCTGTAAAACAGGATCAGGAAAATATAGATCGGTAACAAACCAATAAAGACCAACACACCACCCAAGGTTAGCGCGGCTCCTTGCAAGGTACCAGCAACATTGTTACCCAGGTTGCCGATCTGAGTATTAATAACAGCCAGTTGCCTTTGTATGGGAATATTCCAGTGGCTCTCGATCCAGTGGCTGATAGCCTGCCAGTGATGGTTGAGATTTTTCTGCATCTCTGGTATGTCGTTTAGCAGACTGGCCACCTGGAAGCTAAAGAACGTACCGATGCCGGCTACAACAAGTATTAGCAACACGAGCGACATACCTATGGCAACGACTTCAGGCAGCTTACGTCCGCGCAGCCACCTTAGAACCGGCAACAACAGCAAAGCCAGGAAGCCGGCCATGATCAGGGGCATAATGATATCGCGACCTTTAGTAATGATATAACCCAGCCCGCACAAACCCAGCAATTCAATAGATCGGCGAACCGTTACAGGTAATTTGTTCATTATAGCTTTAGTGCTGTTTTCGTTACACAAGATAACGCTTTCAGCTGTTTTTGTTATGTACGAATGTCAATACGAGGCGCCGGAACTTACTTTTCAGGACAGGTAATTTCATTACGCCTTGACTACTTGCCTCTTATATCTGAATCTTTCGTTCGGCATATCACCAGGATGCCACTGCCTGTTGAACAGCCAGGTCAATAAGAGCTATTTGACAGTCCGACATCAACCCACGCATTTTGTCAACATACAAATTTTGTGTATTTTTGCTATAATAATCAAAACAGCGGATTTTATGAACAAACAATACTTCTTCGTCAAACTGAATCCCTGCCGACCCGACTTTGCACAGACAATGACGCCTGAAGAAAATGACATCATGCAACAACATGTTGGCTACTGGATGAAATATATGCACGAAGGCAAGGTCCTGGTGTTCGGCCCGGTATTAGATCCTCAGGCTGTATACGGTGTAGGTGTTGTTGCCGTTGAGAACAAGGAAGAATTGGAGCGAATAATTGACGGTGATCCGGCGTCCAAACTTAACAAGTACGAATTCCACCCGATGCGCGCAATGATTGCTAACAGCCTGGTTAATAGCAACTAAGAGACATGAAACACCTTATAGCACCCCGGTTACGCTCAAAAAGTGCCGGGGTCTTTTTTTGTATCGACCGCAAAATGACAACAATTGACAACAAAATAGCGTTTGAATGAAAAATTGCAGCCGTTGGAATTCGACAACATTCTGTAACAAATTGGCGACAGATTACAGTCTGGAATTGGCTTTTAGAATTACGGTGCTATTCGGCGAAAAGCTCGATTCATCAGCGCCCCAGCCCAGCCGGCCAATCCAGCAACCAGGCCACCGACCACAAGATTGACAACTATGAACAGAAAAGCCCCCGGCAAACTAAACAGTTTTGCCATCCGTGAAGACAAAATATGATCATTCGGTATGTCCCTCACCAGTATCACTACCAACCAAAGCAGGCAAATACCTGCCGCCGATAACAGAAAGGCATTAACGGGTCTCAGTTGCCAGGCAATAGCCAGTACAAAGGGAATGACCGCTATCATCCACCAGGGCAGGAACCAGGTAGCGATACCAGCCAGTAAGGCAATGATCAGTGGATATATGAGGTTTCTCATTTTGCAGGTTGAATTTTCCAGGTGTGCTTTACGGTTTTATTGTCAGGCGTCTGGCCTTCAGGCACGAAGGACAGACGATAGTACTCGCCTTTTACCCATTTATCGAGAAATGTCGCATAATACTTGCTGCCGGGATTTCCCGACTGGCCACCGGGATATACGCCATAGCCTTCTATTTCATTGCCCATTTGCACTACCATGCGCCACGATGGTCCATGGTCCACCTTCATGGCGTTAGGCGTATTACCCCACCCGCCAATAGGCAGTTCCAGATAACTGAATGCCGGTAATTTGGTGAGGTGACGCACCATTGGCTTTTTGACTTTGTACCATTCCAGACCATCGTTGTCCACTTTGTCGAGACTGTCTGCAGCCTGGGCAAAACTGGCAGTCGCCAATTCACGCAAACCTTTTATGGCAGTGTCGGCCTGCATCAATTGCATGGTACGCTCCGGCGACGGCATCAGGTTGTCTGGCACCTTGTTGAAACGGTCTTTCCATATAGCCATGTACAAGAAGTGCGACCATATCTGGAAGACCGATGCGGCTTTGCTTTTAGCGGCAAGTCTGTAATCCCAGCCGGCCAGCGTATTGAGGTATTCTCGTTGCTTGCCTTGTACATGGCTTGAATCGAGATGGCGCAGCATCACAGGCAGCGTATTGGCAGCCAGTATAGAATACACATCATTCTGTAGGGCAAACATATCCTGGACGGTGGCTTTCTTCAATTGCCCTAACACTTGGTTGATACGCCACGCCCGGAACTCGTAGAACAGTCCGTTGTAGTAATATGGGTAGGTGCCATCTGTAACGGACTGATTGGCTGAGCTAAGAAACCCCTGCGCCGGATTCATAGCATGTGGATTCTCGCTCATGGGAATAAGTTCTTTCCATAATGTGGAGCTGTCGGTACCGTTCATGACAAACCGTCCCTGTTCCTTCCATTTGTTCACGAACTGGCCCTGGCCCCATAGTGCTATGTTTCCTTGCCGGTCGGCATAGATTGCGTTCTGCCCGGGACACTGGAATTGCTGAATAGCAAAGACAAAGGAGTTATAATCGGTAGCGCGGTTCAAAAGATAGATGGAAAGATATTCGTTGGTACCCTTGTGTGCCATCCAGGTGAGCGCCAGCGGCTTCTTCAAACCACCGGGGCCATGAAATTCTTCATCGTAAATAACAGGCCCATGCAAAGTGTATTTGACATGATCAATATAATCAGGCTTGCCTTTTATTTTAATGACCTCATCTTTTATCGTCAAAGGCACGTCTTTACCATTGAAGAGATAACTTTTATCATCTTTCAGCTCCACTGCGTAAAAGTCCTTTACGTCGCGGTAATTGTTGGTAAATCCCCAGGAGAGGTGATCATTAAAACCAATGACCACACCCGGCGCACCTGGCAAAGACACTCCGTATACATTAATACCCGGTGCCTGCAATTGCACCTCAAACCAAAGGCTGGGCAAATTGAGACCAAGATGCGGATCATTTGCAAGAATAGGCGCACCACTCGCTGTTCGGGAACCGCTAACTGCCCAATTGTTGCTACCCTTCCCTTCTTCGTTTTGTTCAACGAAGTCCGCAGAATCAAGATGTGCCCATGCAAGGCTATCAGGCGGCGCCGCAGGTTGTTTCATCGAGGGTACAGAATAAATGGACCCCGTTGGTATCACAGGGGTACTTCCATTGATCCTTTCAGGGAAAAGGTCTTCGAATTGTTCTTTCGTATAGCGTTCGCGCAAAATGGACAGGGCAATATCATCGGTCTTGCCCGTAAGATCATCAGCCATGTACTTAAGCAACAAGGCGCTTTTCAAATTGGTCCACGGCTCAGGTTCAAAGCCCATCAGCTTATATTCTATGGGAAGATTACGGTAGTTAAGAGAAGCTATATATTCGTTCACGCCGGTCTTATAAGCATCCAGCATTTGCTTGGTACGCGGGTCCGCTTCCATTGCTGCCAGCGACTTTTCTGCACCGAATACCATGCCTTTACGCCTCTGCTCTCTATCAAACCGCAGAGCCTTTTTGCCCAGCACCTCGCTTACCCGGCCACCAGCTGCACGGGTCTGCAGATCCATCTGCCAAAGGCGGAAATATGCATGAATGTAACCCTGCACAAAATAGAGGTCATGGTCATTGGCTGCTTTGATGTGTGGTACAAGGCGATCGTCAAACCAAACTTGCACTGGTTGCTGAAGCGAGGAAGTAGAAAATTCAAGGCTGAAGTCATCGTCAACGGATTCAGCACTGGCCATTGCGCCGTTAATGGGGTCCAGCAATCGCCCCAAAGCGGGCAAGCTACCAAGAGGTCTGTCGAGTAGTATGATGAGGACAGTGACAAATACCAGGGCCAGTACAGCGAACAATTTCCGCATAGGAAATCTTTGTTTTATTAAAGCTAACAATTTTAGCTTATACCGGATAAACAAAAAACCCATGCCTAAGCATGGGTTCTTGAAATGGATCGCTATTCTTTTATCCGTTATCCACGGGCACTTCGATATTATATGACTTACCGCCTCTTACTGTAAGCCTTGTATCTCGCAACCATGGATTGAGCATCCTTAATACCTTGTATGATGTCCCATTCTCGATCGCGAACTGTGGCAGATCTTCAATGGTGCTGGTTACTTCCACTTTCTTAGTATTTACCGGCTTGTACGAGTCCTCAGCCGAAACCATGAAACCCAATTTTTCCGACTGGGTCAAAATGTACTTGAACGCCAGGATGCGGAATACATAGCGCATGGTCTCTTCAGGCATATGCAGGTCGTAGTAGCTGTTCTTATATTGCTGATTGGCAAACTTATTAACACCACCCATTCCTACGTTGTACGATGCTGCAGCCATAGTCCACGAACCGAACTTCTCGTATGCTTCCTTCAGGTATTTAGCCGCGGCCTCAGCACCTTTTTCTACATTATAGCGTTCATCGATCTCACCGTTTACTTCCAGCCCGTATGTTGGAGCGGTCTTTGGCATGAACTGCCAGAAACCAGCAGCACCTACGGGAGAAACTACGTTACGCAATCCACTCTCTGCTACAGCCAGGTATTTGAAATCTTCAGGAACACCGTACTCCTTCAACTTCTCCTCAATGATCGGAAAATACCTTGTTGACAAACGTATGATCGAGATCATAGCGTTTGGATTATAGTAGTTGTAAGTCAACTCACGATCAAACTGCTCACGTACATCCCACCTATGCAGGGGAACGGCTTCACCGGCAAAGTTCATTGAAGCAGGCAATGTAGGCGGATACCATTTGAACTGTATCTTACCTTCCTTGCTGATCTCGGCTACGGCAGCATCAACTGCAGCTGCCTTCTCCATGTCTATACGTTGCTCCGTTTCCTCGGCCGCACGGAAGGCGAGACCGGTAAAAACCGATGCACTTAGGAATATACCGGCAAAGAAATACGCTATAGGTTTAACTGTTTTCTTCATAGTCTAGTTTTTGAATTCGAACAAGGCAAAGGTACCCCTAACAACTGGTATAATTTTTTTTCGTGATGGGTTATAACGTTTCGTTCAGTTAAAGAGTGATATTCCGCAGTATATATGTGAAAACGACTGTAAAACTGTTAAAGAATTTAACAGTGAATGTGGGCGAACCGTTGCTTAAACTCTACGATTTGATTGCTTCATATCCGAAAGTAAACGACCTGAAAATTGCCCTCGGACGCGGTTTGAGACAGATTCTAGGCCAAGAAAATTAGTCATAATGCCCGGGGGTGAAGAATTGCATATAGCTTCGCCACCACTTATGCGGCGCAGGAGTGGAAACTTAAGATTTGCATCAAGATCGGCCTTCGAAAACTGTGTCAAGAACAAAGGCTGAAAGCAAGAACTCTTCCTGGAATTAGATTAAACTTTTTTAGGAGGTAATGCGAACGCAATCGCCTCGTGCTCGAAGTGGCCTTTGTGTGAAGCGTCGCAAAATGGTTTATTCTTGGAGAGACCGCACCTGCATATCGATACTACTGTCCTTCCGCCAAGGTCATACACGTTTCCTTCCTTGTCTACTATTTCGAAATCGCCTTCTACCTTCAGTGAACCGTTACTGTTAACAGTGATCTTAGTTGCAGCCATAATTTTATTTGAGCCGTAAAAGTAATCTACTTGCCGAAAACTTATGTGTCCTCAATGTATCTTTACTCAAATACTCAGCTATGGAATTTGGAAAGGTAACCGATGCCGAACTCAAACAGATAGACTTCACGTTACCACCAGATCCTCCTGGAACAAAAGAGGTTCTGAAAAAAGGTAAGGGCAAAACGAAATTCTATATCGGCTGCGCTAAATGGGGCCGAAAGGATTGGGTAGGCAAACTGTACCCGGTTGGCACTAAGGAAAAAGATTTCCTCGAGCATTACGCGGGACTTTTCAACTGTATTGAGTTTAATGCCACGTTCTATAAATCGCCCACAGCAGACCAGGTATTGAAGTGGAAGGAAAAAGTCCCTAATAACTTCCTGTTTTGTCCCAAGTTCCCCCAAACCATCACTCACCTAAAACGATTAAAGAATGTCGACAGGGAGCTTGATGACTACCTTGCCGCGATAACTGAGTTTGGCAAGAATCTTGGCCCGATATTCCTGCTGCCCAATCCACAGATGGCTCCTAAGTCAATGGAAAATATTACCGGGTTCATGGAAAACTTTCCTAAGGACATGGACCTTTTCCTTGAGCTTCGCCACGCCGACTGGTATAAAGATGAATATGGCTTTAACCAGGAACTCTTTGATTTCCTTCGCAAGAAAAAGAGGGGAACTATCATAACCGATGCCGCCGGCCGACGCGATTGTGTACACATGCACCTATCCACACCAGAATGCTTCATTCGCTTTGTCGGCAACTCCCTACACGAAACCGATTACGAGCGCATTGATGACTGGGTAAAGCGCATTAAAAAATGGATGAAAGAAGGGCTGGAAACCTGCTATTTTTTCATGCACCAGCACGAGGAGCTTCACTCTCCCGAGTTGATCAAGTATTTTATCGAGCAATTAAATAAGCATGCAGGAACTGAAATATCTGTTCCAAAAATGCAATATGAAGGCGATTTGTTCAAATAATCTCAAAGAAGGCACACATATTAAACATTTACCAGACTTATAATAATAGAGAATTGCCGTCAGCGATTTTCTTTTGCACAATTATCTATTATCTTCGCCCAAATTTTTTGCAACTATGAATTTGCACGAATACCAGGCCAAAGAGCTGCTGAAACGATATAACGTACCTACACAGTCGGGCATTGCCGTATCAACTGTTGACGAAGCTGTACGCGCATACAAACAAATATCTGTTGACTCAGGAACGAAGTTCGCTGTAGTTAAAGCACAGATACATGCAGGTGGCCGAGGTAAGGGCACAATGAAGGAAGTGCCGGAACAACACGGTGTAAAAGTGATAAAGAGTGCAGAAGATGTAGAAACAGTTGCAAAGAATATCCTGGGGAATACGCTGGTTACTATACAAACCGGCGCAGCAGGTAAAGTAGTTCATAAGATCCTAGTTGCCCAGGACATGTACTATGATGGTCCTAGCGAACGTAAAGAATTCTACCTCTCTATCCTGTTGGATCGCGCTAAGAAGCAAAACGTGATCATGTACAGCACAGAAGGCGGTATGGACATTGAAGAAGTGGCACACAACACCCCTGAGAAGATATATAGAGAGTGGGTTGCTCCTAACATGACACTGCAGCCATTCCAGGCTCGCAAAATAGCTTTCAATTTCGGCCTGAGCGGCGAAGCGTTCAAGAACATGGTAAAATTCGTAACCAACCTGTATAATGCATACGTTGGCTTGGATTGCGCTATGCTTGAAATCAACCCCCTGTTCAAATCGGCTGATGATAAGATATTCGCTGTTGACTGCAAGATGAACCTGGATGACAACGCATTGATGCGTCATCCTGACCTGGCAGATATGCGCGATAAAAATGAAGAAGATCCTACAGAAGTAGAAGCTGCTGAACACAACCTGAACTATGTAAAACTGGACGGTAACGTAGGTTGCATGGTGAACGGCGCTGGTCTGGCAATGGCTACTATGGATATGATCAAACTGGCAGGTGGCGAACCAGCCAACTTCCTGGACGTAGGTGGTACTGCCAACGCTCAAACAGTTGAGGCAGGCTTCCGTATCATCCTGAAAGATCCAAACGTAAAAGCTATACTGATCAACATCTTCGGCGGTATCGTTCGTTGCGACCGTGTTGCAGCTGGTGTTATCGAAGCTTACAACAAACTGGGTAACATCAACATCCCGATCATCGTACGCCTGCAAGGCACTAACGCTGAACAAGCAAAAGAACTGATCGAGAATTCAGGTCTAAAAGTACAGTCGGCTATCCTGCTGAGCGAAGCTGCAGAACTTGTACAGCAAGCTGTTAGCGCTAACTAATCTTAACAGAATACAATAAATAAAGCCCGGTTTAATAACCGGGCTTTATTATTTAGAAGTCGATCTCCACAAATGCGGGACAGTGGTCGGAATGCTTTACGTCCGGATGGATGGCTGCCCCTTTCAATGCACTGCGTAGTGGTTCAGTGACACTGATGTAATCGATACGCCAGCCTTTGTTTTGCTCGCGGACAGTAGGAAACCTACTACTCCACCATGTGTAATGATGGGGATTCTCGTTGAATACGCGAAAGGTATCTACATACCCATTTTCATAAAACTTATCCATCCACGCACGTTCTTCTGGCAAGAAGCCACTAGTTTTCTTATTGCCAACCGGATTGTGAATGTCGATAGACTTATGCGCAATATTATAGTCTCCTACAATAATCAGTTTCGGACGCACTTTCCTCAATTCTTCGAGGTATTCAAAGAACTCATCCAGCCACTGGTATTTATAAGTTTGCCTGATCTCTCCACTCGTTCCGCTGGGATAATAGGCATTGACCAATGTGACGTCTCCAAAGTCTGCACGCAATACTCTACCCTCTGCATCGCTCTGCATGATGCCATTGCCGTAGAACACATTATCTGCCCTGCGCTTGCTGAATATTGCTACACCACTATAGCCTTTTTTCTCTGCAGAGAACCAGTAGGTATCAAATCCCAGCGCTTCGATAGCAGCAAAGTCTACATTCTCTTTTTCTGCTTTTATTTCCTGCAGGCAAATGATATCGGCAGGATCGGTTTTCAGCCAATCAATAAACCCCTTTTTGATGGCACTTCTGATGCCGTTGATATTGTAAGTAATGATCCTCATAACTATTGTTGTGCTGCTATTTGCTGTTGCAATGATTTTGCCCAGGCGAGCAACAGGTCTCTATCTTCTTTTGAAAGCTTAGCCTCATGGTGTATAATGGTATAACTGGACAACGGCATCTCGCCCCCCTCTACCGTTTCGCCAACTTCCTCCAGCTTATGCGCTTGCTTCTTTTTATTGTAGCTGGCAAACTCTGAAAAGTTAAGATGTTCCTTACCTTCATCTACATGGTTCTGCAACCAGAGGCCAACAGGTTGGATATTTGTATACCATGGATACTTAGTACTATTACTGTGGCAATCATAGCAGGCTTTCTGAAGCACCAACTGTATATTGGCAGGTACATCGTAGTGCGATGTGATATCGTTGGGGCTTTGTGCATTCGACTGATTTCGCTCAGGACGTATGAATTGAATGGCTACTAGTAGTATCAACAAAACTATCAGAACCTTCTTAAGCATCGTTTTCGATTTTGAGCAAAATAAAATAAACGCTGCAACATATGGTGTTACAGCGTTTATAAAAAGAGAAATTCATTTTATTTCAATGTCTCATCCAGCCATTTAAAGAACTCGCGCTGCCAGGCAATACCATTCTGCGCATGCAATACCCAGTGGTTCTCGTTAGGGAAGTAAAGCAATTTGCTCTTAATACCGCGCAACTGCGCCGCCTGGAAGGCTTCCAAACCTTGTTCTATCGGTACACGGTAATCAGTACCGCCTTGTACGATCATGATCGGGGCATTCCATTTGTCAACAAAGTTGCTTGGATTAAATTTTTCGTATCCCGATGGTATTGGCTTTCGCCAATATGCGCCACCTAAGTCCCAGTTAGCAAACCAAAGTTCCTCTGTTGTGCCATACCAGCTTTTCATATCAAACAGGCCGTCGTGGGCAATGAAAGACTTGAACCTATTATCGTGCATGCCAGCCAGCATGAACACGCTATAACCACCATAGCTGGCGCCTACGCAACCAAGGCGACTTTTGTCCACATAGTTTTCCTTCGATACGTCATCTATTGCAGCCAGGTAGTCGCGCATTGGCTGACCACCCCAGTCTTTACTGATATCCTCGTTCCATTTTACACCCCAACCTGGCATACCGCGGCGGTTGGGCGCTACCACGATATATCCTTGTGCAGCCATCAGCTGGAAATTCCAACGGAAACTATAAAACTGTGATAATGCGGACTGAGGGCCACCCTGGCAATAGAGCAAGGTTGGATATTTCTTAGCTGGATTAAAGTCCGGTGGATATACCACCCACACACCCATCTGCTTTCCATCAGACGTTGGAACCATACGCAGCTCAGTATTGCTTTGACTCAAAGAATTGTAAGTTGCATCGTTCTCATGCGTTACTTGCTTCATTGCGCCATTGGCTAATTGAACTGTGTACAGCTCAGCTGCATGGTTCATATCGGTGCGTGATATCACCAGCTCTTTGTTCGATGACTGGCCAACAATTCCGGTTACATCGAATTTACCATCAGTGACCTGGCGAATTACAGGAGACATTTTACCTAAACGGCTGGCAGGAAGCTTCACTTCAAACAATTGTTGTGTGCCTTTCCACGGTGCAGTAAAGTAAATTGCGCTACCCGATTTATCCCAGGCAAAGCCTTCAACGGTACCATCCCAACCACCGGTCATGTTCACCTTGTATCCTTGCTCCTTACCCAGGTCCATTACCAACAGATCGCTCTTATCAGCCTCAAAGCCATCGCGCCTCATGCTGGTCCAGGCAATACGCTTACCATCTGGGCTGAACAGGGGTTGCGTATCGTAGCCCTCCATGTTTGCAGTCCAATTGGTAGTTGTGCCGCTTTCGAGGTTGTAGTAGTACAGGTCCGTGTTAGTGCTTTGCGCGTATTCCTTCCCAAATTTTTTCTTGCTCACGTACAACAGCCCTTTACTATCGGGCGACCAAACGAAGTCTTCTATACCTCCGAAAGGCTTTTGAGGAGAATCGTATGGCTCATTCAACATGAGGTCTTTGATCGTACCGTCTTTGGCACTGTAGATGAACACGTGCTGAAACTTACCATCCTCCCAGGTATCCCAGTGACGATAGTTCAGGTCTGTATATACCTGTGCTGTAGTTTTAGGCAGGTCGTTGTAAATGTCGGTGCCCATCATCGGTTTTAGCAGTACTTCGCGCGAGAAGGCTACGTACTTACCATTGGGTGATACCCGAATGTTATCAGCATCTCTCAGGCCATTGTATACCTGCGACCAGTTCATGCCGTTATCTGTACTGCGGTATATGTTATTCTCTGCTGTGGCATAGATGGTTTCCTTGTCGCGTTGGAAATAGCTTTTCCCACCGGAAAGGGCCCATTCTTTTTGCTTGCCGGTTTGCAGGTCAAGTTCGTATTCTTTATTGGTCGACTTTTCAGTTTGCCAGTCTATCTGGCGAGTCGAAAAGTATAACGTCCTTCCATCATCACTAACGCTGACACCACTTACACGTTTAAGGCTCCAAAGTAGCTCAGGCGTCATTTTGTTTTGAGCCTGGCAATAAGCTGAAGCCAGTAACAAGGGGAGTAATAAATATTTCATAAACAGGTTTTGTTAGAAAGCGTTTAAATATAAATCGAACAAGATCATGGTTTATCCCGCTTAGGGGGTGATGACTTCCCTGAATTAGTACCCCGTGCTCCTGCCCTTTTCGCGGGAGGTGCTGGTTCAAAATCAATGGTATTGTCCCAACCTGGCCTGAGTTGCAAAGCTTCGTGATAAGGTATCACTTCTTCGGGTTGTATCTCTTCAAACAGGTCGCCGGTATCCCAGAAGCCATTACCGTTCTCGTCCACTATGATACGCATTTTATAGCTGCCAGGTTGAAGTCTTGATAAATGCACCATAGTGTCGACCACGGGCTTCTGGTAGACTGTGTCGGTCTCGTTATTGACCATTAATACGTACTTAGAGCTTCTGTATTTAGATGGAAGGTGAATATGCAGCCGTGCATAATCTTCATCGCTTTTTGTTCTAAACGTGTACCGCGATGGCATGGCATCTGTCATTGCAGAATCTTTTGCAAAACCTTTTAACAGTCGCAGGGTGTACACCGTATTTTCCTTCCAGTGGGTATTCAACCAGAGGCGTTCCTCGCGAACTGTATCAAATCCAAGCGTAAAATCTGATTCTACAGCTATATCAGCACTATCAAAGGTCAAATTGACACGTCCTTTTACAATGCTGTCGACCAGTTTGTTGAACGTGATGTACAATGGCTTTGTAATATCGAAGGTGCGTTTACGCGCATCGCTGGTGTCGACAGCCACACTGTAGAAAAAACCTTCACGTTCGGCTCCTCTTGAACGCGCAGCCAATTTGCCCGAGGCCATGGAAACAGTCGAATCCATGCCGAGCGTATCCACCAGTTTTTCTTTAAATCGTTTTAGCACGATTGAAGGACTTACACTGTCAATCGGTGTAACGAGGCTGTCAAGAAAGGCTATTGTTTCTTCACCCCCATCATACACCAGGTTGCCATTTCCGTCGTTCAATGCATAGATACGGAATGCTCTTTGAGGAAGTCCCTTGATAGAAAAGTGGCCACCAGCCTGCACAGGAGCTACGTACACTGGTTTTTCACGAACCACTACACTGTCTGACGTCGCAGCTTCGTATAACATTACAACTCCACCACTGTCAGGCAACCCTGCCGCAGCATTCAAAACAATGCCATCAAGATTTAGCGAGTCGAAATAACTGCCCGTACTAAATGTATATGCATAGTTGGTAAATACATTCCCTTCGTGCAGATCGCTGATCGCATTACCAAAGGTGAGGCGGTATGTGGTGTTGTCGTTGAGCAGCGTGTCAGGAATTTCCACGTACACCCTTCGGCCTACGTTCGTCACGCTTATTGGCAGCTTGAGCAACGGCGATACCTGAACTTCGGTAGAAGCATTATTCACGTTAATGAACTCGTTGAAACGCATCTCTATCTTCGTCACTCGCCTTTCAAGTTGCGAATCAGCTGGCGATATGGACGCCAGTTTAGGAGGGGTTGTATCCTTCTTGCCTCCGCTGGGTGGTACTATGTTAGCACAACCCGCTACAACCCCAGACAATATGAAAATCAAAAAAACGCGGAAACAGATGGATTTCATCGGGCTCAAAAATAACATTTCAGACAGGGTTTGCACACAGTGATAAGGATAAAAGTGCTAGGTTTGTATCAATTTTCACAGGTTTTAACAGATACATATATGCTACTGACCATTCTTCTATTCTTCAAATTCTTCTTCTTTGCACCTACGCCCGATAACAATGCACCAAACGGAAGCATCTACGATTTCAAAGTAGAGGCCCTGGAAGGCGGCACAATCGACTTCTCAGCTTTCAAAGGCAAGAAGATACTGATCGTTAATACTGCCTCTGAGTGCGGTTATACTCCCCAATATGAAGGCTTGCAAAAGCTGTCTGAGAAGTATAAAGGCAAACTGGTGATCGTGGGCTTCCCAACCAACGACTTTGGCAGGCAGGAACCTGGCTCTAATCAGGAGATCGCCACCTTCTGCAAAAAGAACTACGGCGTCTCTTTCCCTATGGCCGCCAAAATCTCCGTGAAAGGCGATGACACAGCCCCCATATACTGCTGGCTGACCCGCAAGGAGAACAACGGATTTGAGAGCAGCAGTGTACGCTGGAACTTCCAGAAATACCTGATCAACGAGAAAGGCGAGCTAATAGGCGTCTACTACTCGAAGACAAAACCAGAAAGCACTGAGCTGGCAAAAGCCATCGAACAATAAAGAAAAAGAGCAGTGGTTAACTGCTCTTTTTCTTTTTGTCTTATTGCCCTAGCGCGGCACCGGCGGAGCCGGAGGCTTTGGTGGTGCCGGCGGTGTTGGAGGTTTCGGAGGCGGAGCCGGCGGTGACGGTGCTTTACGCGGCGCTGGTGCCCTTGGAGGGGCTGGCGGCTGCGGAAAACCTTTCGGAACCGGAGGCGGTTTCGGATTGCGTGGCGTGCCAAATGTTTTTTCCCATTTTTTCTTCCAACGCTTGGTATGCGATTGACCGTATACATCTCCCAAACCAACCCACATACCCAACATCAGCAGCAGGCCCAGTATTTTCGCTTTCATACCCGGTAGTTTTGGTACACACCATGCAATTATGCTACCAAAGCTACCAAGGCATTTTTCCTATACAAAGAACTTCGCAAATCACTGAATAACTTGCAGTTACAAACCTACTTACGACGGAGCTTCCAACCGGTAGCTGAGCCGTTTGTAGAACTAATTGCACTTTTAGGCTTGCGTTCCTGCTCCCAGATGACTGCCGACAATAAAGCCGCTACTTCTTCACGCTCCGGATCTTCTTCCATCAGGAGTTCAGGTTTAAAGTATTTGTCAATGAACTTGGTATCAAAGTTACCAGAACGGAACGCTTCGTGCTGTACGGCCCATTTACCAAAGCCCAGCGTGGTCTGAATGCCTTGTATATAATACTCGTCGATAGCGCGGCAAAGTCGTTCAATTGCTTCATCCCTGTTTGCACCATGCACTACCAGTTTGGCGATCATCGGATCGTAGAATATAGGAATATCCTGTCCCTGCTCATAACCATCGTCCACACGTACACCGGGACCTTTCGGTGGTTGGTACATTTCCAGCTTTCCGGTATCGGGCAGGAAGTTGTTCATTGGATCTTCGGCACAAACACGTAGCTCTAACGAGTGACCGCTTATTTTCAGGTCCTCCTGCGCAAACGACAGTTTGTTGCCGCGCGCAACATTGATCTGCTCTTTTACCAGGTCGATACCAGTGATCATTTCAGTCACGCAATGTTCTACCTGAAGGCGGGTATTCATTTCCAGAAAGTAGAAATTCAGGTTCTCATCTACCAGAAATTCTACAGTACCTGCACCATAATAGTTGCATGAACGGGCCACTGCTACAGCGCATTCGCCCATAGCCTTCCTGATATCAGGTGTCAGGCAGCTGGATGGCGCTTCTTCGATCAGTTTCTGGTGACGGCGCTGTATAGAACACTCGCGCTCAAACAGGTATGCATAGTTACCATGCTGGTCGCCAATTAGCTGTATCTCGATGTGGCGTGGAGCGCCTACATATTTTTCAATAAACACCGCATCGTCGCCAAAGGCACTCAGCGCTTCGCTTTTTGCGGTCTGCATTTGTTGTTCCAGTTCGTCCTCGCTGTTTACCACGCGCATACCCTTACCACCGCCACCGGCAGATGCTTTGATAAGGATGGGAAAACCAATACGTGCAGCAATAGATTTAGCTTCAGCCAGATCCTTGATCGGATCTTCAGTTCCAGGCACCATGGGCACATTAAACTTTTTAGCCGCCTGCTTAGCAGCAATCTTGCTACCCATCATCTCTATAGAATAGCCAGAAGGACCAATGAAGATCAGGCCTGCATCAGAAACAGCCTTCGAAAAGCCAGCATTTTCACTAAGGAAACCATATCCAGGGTGGATAGCATCCGCTCCCAGTTTCTTGGCAACTTCTATTATCTTCTCGCCACGCAGGTAAGATTGGGCAGACAGAGCCGGACCAATACACACCGCTTCGTCAGCATAACGGACGAATGGCATATTCCTGTCGGCTTCTGAAAAAACGGCTACTGTTTTAATACCCATATCCCTTGCCGTACGCATTACACGCATAGCTATTTCTCCCCTGTTGGCTACCAGTATTTTTTGCATGGGCGCTAAGATAAGCCTGTTTGGCCGAATAGTTGATTAGTTCATAACCTTACATATTAAACTATCCGCTTATTCATTGTAGGTTCCTGTAGACTTTTTGCATGAACGCCATCAAAACAGCCGGCATTTGTTGTCGTTTGTTGTCGATTTTGAGGAAGCGACCTGAATGCTGCCAAATCAATATTGAACAGCGAACGAAACACATTAACATTTAACGCCATAGAATCAAGATTTTACAGTTTCTAAACCACCCAACAACCAATACAAATATACTACAAAATAACAATAAATAGACTTTTATACGTAATAAAATTTAAAGATTTTAATCATGCAACTGAAACCATACGAGCAGTATTACGGTCGACCTGAGTTGGGTGCTGCTTAGAGAACTTTGAAATCCGATGGAAAAATAAAGATGATAATATACCACTATTGCATGCCATCATTTTTTGTATCTTAGGATATTCTTAAAAACTGATACATGCTGGAAGATCTCAATCCCGGAGAACAAAAACTGGCCATCGCGATGAGCAAGATCTCTGAGCGCTGCTACGACGCCAGCTGGATGGGCAACCTGGAGTATGTGCTCTGGAACGCGCTTCAAAACGGCCCATGTACATTTGGGAATGACGTCATCTCACAACAGGATATTGACCAGCTCAAACAAATGTCAGAAGCTTGTAACCGATGGATTTATTTTGATGACGAAACCGAAGAAACGGCAATAGAACCGGTAAAATGGCAAAAAAAATTCAAAGCAGACGTAACTGAAGATCCGGAATTACTCAGCGGGATACAAGTCCTGTAGGTGACTCAGCGATTCGTGTATCATTTCCTTCAGCACTTTCTCGTCGACGTCTTCCAGGCGTTTGATGTATACACAGCCTTTACTTGATTTATGTTTACCAAGACGCGCCAATAAGGCCTCGCGCTTGTTGGCGTCCGGCATCAAGTAAAGCGTCAGAGCGTCTTTACGCGGAGAAAACGCTACTCTTGGCGCATCGCCCTCATGCCCACTGTCATACTTATAGTGGTATTTACCAAAACCAATGATAGTTGGTCCCCACATTTCGGCTTTGTGACCTGTGGCCTGCTCCATCATATCGAGGATACGGAAACTGTCAGCACGCTTTCTCTCGTCTGGTACTGCATTGATAAAGTCTTCAACGCTCTCTGCCGTCCATGCGGTCTTGGTCTTGGTCTTTGCCATAGCATTGGTTTTAGCTCTTCAAATGTATTAATTTGGAAGTATAAACTGGTGGATATGCGCTGTTATTTACTCGTACTGGCAGTGGCTATTAGCTGTACAGCCTGCAATTTCAATAAGGTATACCTGCAACCGCAGCCACTACCCCCAGCGGTGAAAAAGCTGCGCATGACCAACCCGGTTACCGGCGATACGACGGTTGTCTATTTCAGTGGCAATAACCTGCTGCCCGAGTTGAAAGATGGTCGGGATCAACCCAAAAAGACCGGCTTCACAATACAGAGTAATTTCATTAAAAGCAGCAGCGGCAACGATATATATAGCTGGTTTGTAAAACCGGTGAATAGTAAGCCTCTTGCAACCATATTATTTCTTCATGGCAATGCGGGCAACATTCTGAGTCACATCAGCTCTGTGCTGCCTCTCGTGCAACAGCAATACCAGGTATTGATAATAGACTATAGCGGATTTGGCTTTTCTGGTGGCAGCGCCACACGCAGCAATGTGCGTAAAGATGCGAATACTGCACTGCGTTGGCTTTCAGCGCTTCCCGGAGTAAAAGACGGCAAGCTGGTTGTTTATGGCCAATCGTTGGGCGGCCACCTGGCCGCGGTGGTAGCCGCAGACAACGAGCAACTGGTAGACGGACTAATTATAGAGGGCGCTTTTTCATCTCACAAAGACATTGCAGCCGCCCGCATGCCGGTTTTAGGACGAGCATTAGTAAATGAGCAATACAGCGCTATGGAGGCACTATCGCGGTTTCATAAGCCCGTGCTGGTGATCCACAGCACTGAGGATAAGGTGATACCGTTCTTTATGGGTAAGAAGCTATACGAACAGGCTAATCAACCCAAGCAATTCTACGAGATCGGGCATGCCCATATCGAAGGCCCTGAGTACTATGCCGACAGCATATCGCAGAAACTGAAGCGAATGTTGAATATCTAAATACACAAAGGCGGAACAGAAGTTCCGCCTTATTCACAACCCACTTCATCCGCTACTCTTATCTCATTGGAGGCACCTGCACTGTAATGCTTACAGGCTGCGCAGGATATTGTCTTATATAGGTATCGTATTTCAGTTCGGGGTGTTCATTAAGACGGGCGTCGTGAAGCATTTCCACCCTCGCTGCATTAAGATCAACAGTTGACATATAAGTCGGAACCGTTGTAGACGTGGTCCATACAGATCCATCCCAATAGGTATAGCCACGGGCAGGATCGTAGAAAAGATAGTAGTCCGGAAAGTAGACATGACCATTATTCTCATAACCATGCGCCTCCGCCCAGGCAGGCGGAGCTGTATTATTGTATTTCACTTTCGAGTCCTGTGTCTTTAGCTTTACGGTGCCGTCTCCTTTTGCTTTCACCTTTGTTTTCTGGCTGTTTTGGGCAGCGCAAACAGGAGGAGCAGCAACCAGCAATACGCCGGCAAAAAATAGTTGCAATCTCATAGCAGTCCTTTTGATTTGCCTTTATTGCAAAAAAACTATACCCCTTTCAGCCATTTTTTGAACATTAAACTGAGTATGAACCCGCTAAAAATTGCAATGAATAATCGCGAAAAACGAGCTTCCCCAAATTGCTGACGTGGGAATATTGATGAGCTTTAGGATAAGTTTAAAGCTAGTATCAGTATCTTAGTTATTCGTATGAAAAAACTAATGCTCGTTTTACTGTGCTTCACAGCCGTTTCACCTGTGTGGGCCAACATCGTAAAAATGGACCTGAGCGAGGCTGTTAAAGTGCACATGGTGCAGGCCGAAGCCATTGCCACCGGTCAGAGCTATAAAGCGCGGGGGTTAAGAGTAAAACTGGTAAACAAAAGTGGTTCGACCATACAGTTGAAAGTAAACCAGGGCGTCGTATTTAAACCGGCTGATGCTGCGTTTCAGCCGCTGGTGTGCGCCGGAGATGAAATGATCACGCTGCAGCCATTCAAAGACGGGCAGTTGGATGTACAAACGTTCTGTGCTGACGCCCCCAAAAACGCACCGCAAAAAGACATCGTCTATTCGTACTCGCACAAAGAAAATGACACCTTGGTAAAGTTGCTGGCCTATATCAAGAAGAATGTTTTGTTTGACCAGTTGGGACAAGACGCTGTGTGGGTGATAACCAACGGTCATTCGCTGAGTGAAGTATACGATCCTGCACGAGATCAGCAATCGGCAAAATTAATTGAATACCTGGTTTCGATTACCGGAAAGCCCAAACCTGAATATTATATTGACAGAGCGGTGAATGAAGCGGCAGGTCAGCCAGTATACTCCCCTAAAGCACTCAAGATATACGCCAAGTTCGAACAAATACTGGAGGAACCAGCAAAGCTAACACTAGGCGTTTTTGACCAGCAGGGTAAAATGATACAGGAAGTGTTCAGCAACCGTACATTTGGCAAGGCAGGACACCGATTCACGGTGCAATTTGAATCGAGCAATGTACCTGCGGGCAATTATTATATCAGGCTAAAGCAAGGCGAGACCACACTGCAGGAAACAAAGGTACTGGTAGAATAATGCGGCTATATTTGTTATCTATAATTTGCTGACACATGCTGGAGTTACAACTAACCCCGTTTCCTCTACTATCCACAGAACGTTTGCTGTTGCGGGCAATGAGCCAGTCGGATGTTGATGCATTGCATGCACTTCGCAACAATGACGATGCTATGCGCTATATCAAAAAAGAACGCCAGACCAAAGATGAGGTGGCTAAAATGATAGAGCGCGTACAAAACGACCATCACACCAATGAAGCCATCAGCTGGGTGATCACCCGGCACGACGAGCCTACGCTTATGGGTACAATTGGCTTGTGGAGAATAGACCGTCCGCACCACCGCGCAGAAATCGGCTATATGCTCCATCCGGACTACTGGCGCAAGGGCTATTTGACAGAAGCGATACAGGCTGTGATGCAGTACGGGTTTGAGCATATGAAATTGCACAGTGTGGAAGGACAAGTTGATCCAAGAAATACGGCCTCAAGAGGCTTGCTGGAAAAAAAAGGCTTTGTGCAGGAAGCACATTTCAAAGAAAACTATCATTTCCGTGGAGATTTTTACGATACTGTAGTATACAGCAAACTCAAGGGAAGTTAAACCCAGGCAGCAATAAAGGCGTACTTCGCGATCGGTTTTACATTATATTTATAACCGTTCACAGCTATACGGATATACATGAAGAAATTACTTGTCGTGGCCGCCGGTTTTCTATTGATCACTTCGTGCAAAAAGGAAGATGTTAATGCGCCCCAGGTACAGACCACCTATGACTCGGGATTTTACACCTTGCCCGGCACGTTGGCTTTTAGCGGCAATACCGCCATCAAGACAAGCGACAATAACATTGTGATCTGTGGCATGAGCGACACGAAGGCACAACTTGTCAAGCTTACGAGCAGGGGTTCTATAATATGGCAACGAACGTTCTTTGTAGATCCGGGAGCAGAGATAACCTGCATAGCCGAACTGCCACAAGGTGGGTATGCGATCGCCGGTGGTGACAATAAGAGCAGTTTTGTTATCGCAACGAATGCTAACGGGCAAAAGACCTGGAAAAACTATTATGGAGGTTCAGCTATTACTATCGCACGCCAACTTGCCACCACAGCTGATAACCATATAGTGTTGGCAGGCAGCAGTTATAAAGACTCAACCAGAAGAACAGTCGACGTATATCTCGGCAATATCCAAAAAGATGGAACCGCGGTATGGGAAAAAAACTATACGGCGCTTACAGCTTGCTATGATGTATCGGTTGCTAAGTCTGGCGATATTTTGCTCACCGGTTCGTCCGTGCCGGACGGTTATGCTCAAGGCACTTATTTGCTGAAAACCAAAAGCAACGGTGATAAGTTATGGGAACGTATTCCACCAGCGACAGAAACATCGGTTGGCATTACATCCGAAGTCCAACCGAACGGCGAAATAATTACAATTGGAACTGCACATGCGGGCGGCCTGGATGCCATCTCCGTCCTAAAGCTTAATGGTGATGGCAACAAGGTTTGGGAAAAGGAATTGAGTGAAAATGGCAGTCAGTTGCAGGCATCGGCTATACACCTGCATGACGATGGAAGCATGATCATTGCCGGATCGATACAAGATAACGGTTCCGTCGCCTCAACAGATATTTTGCTGGTAAAACTTGACGCATTTGGCAATAAACTGTGGCAAAAAACGATAGGAGGCAGTAATGAGGATAGGGCCTTTAACATTATTGCTGATAACGACGGGTTGCTACTGATAGGGAATACAAAAAGTTATGGCGAAAAAAAGGGTGAGCCCAATATCTTCCTGCTCAGGATAAACAATACAGGTGATTTGATTTATTGAGGCCCCTGATCATCGACCATAGCCAACCCCCTCTCGACCACGGCCATCGCACGATGAAACAAGTCCTGGTTGCCGTGGTTCATCCTGTTCAGCAGTTGCCTGCATTCCTGCAAAAACATCGGGGCAAAATGAGCATCGTGATTGACGATCTCTGCACAGTTATCCATGATATCTGCATATTTTATGGTTTGCGCATCTGCACTAGTGGCCGACATCCTATCCTGCTCTTTTGCTTTGCGCTCCCTGCGACTCATACCGGGATATTTATCCCTGACATACACATCAGTCAACTCCACGACCAGGGCCAGAGTGCGCTCAGCCTCTGCGGGCGTCATGACTGTATTCAGGAATTGAAGTAGCTCAACAGGTGTCACCGGGGTATCTTCCAACACATCGTGCAGAATCGCGGCTGCAAGAACTGTAAGATCGGCCGTATACGCCCGGCAAGTGTTCATGACCCGGACTGGATGCACAATGTACCGCTCAGGGGTATATCTACGCATTTGCTCGTGATGTGCGGCATCGGTATAGGCAATGATCTTATCCAGTATTTCCTGCATCTGTATGAAGATAGGGAAAAAGCTGTTTTCTTGTCAGTATAAGGGGCGATCGTAGAGCGAAAAGAGCTCGGCTAGCCTCCATTCCCATTACTATTTCATTCAAAATGACATTCTTAGGGAAAGGTTTAGAGAAATCGCCGTAAACTATTACTTTTGCGTCTGTTAATTTAAAAAAAGTATAATTATACATGGCACACGATACACATCACGATACACATGGCCACCACGAAGTTTCTGATAAAACCCAATCAACAACTTCTTTCAGATCAGCGTTCTTTTTCGTTTGTATCCTGGCGGGCCTGTTCATTGCTGCTGTTAACTTCGTTAACGTAATGGGTCATGATGATGAAGGTGGACATGGCAGCGAGCATAGCACTGAACATGCAACAGAACATGCTGCACCGGCTCATGAAGCTGGCACCAGCCACACTATCGAAACGGAAGCTACACCTGCAGCGGGTCATACTGAAGCAGAACACGGCGCCGCTGCTGACACAACACACCACGCAGAAGGCCATTAATAGTCTGAATTAATGCGTACGACGGATACCATAGCCATAACCGGCGCGGCCGGTTTTATTGGCAGCTATCTCGTTGGTCATCTTAACCGATTAGGTTTTCAGAACCTGGTGCTGGTTGACGACTTTTCCAATCCCGCTAAGGCAAAGAACCTCGAAGGAAAAACTTATCGTGAGCAAGTGAACCGCGATGATTTTTTTGCATGGGCCAATGGCAATGCCATACAGCATATCTTCCACCTTGGTGCCAGGACGGATACTACTGAAATGGACTATGAGGTCCATAAACGGCTAAACCTTGACTACTCCAAAAAGGTTTGGCAGCTTTGTATTGAGCAAAACATTCCGCTGGTATATGCCTCTTCGGCCGCCACCTATGGGAATGGTGAATTTGGTTATAAGGACAGCCACGAGATCGTCGAACAGCTGGCGCCACTCAATCCTTACGGTCGCTCAAAGAATGAATTTGACATTTGGGCGCTTTCTCAGAAAGAAACTCCCCCATTTTGGGTCGGTCTTAAGTTTTTCAACGTTTACGGTCCCAACGAATACCATAAAGGCCGCATGGCTTCGGTGATCTTCCATGCCTACCGCCAGATCAAGAACAACGGAAAGGTTAAACTCTTTCGATCGCATAACCCGGAATATAGGGACGGCGAACAGATGAGAGATTTCATCTATGTGATAGATATCGTTTCTATATGCCTATGGCTGATGGAAAAAATGCCTGCAAGCGGCCTGTATAACGCGGGTACAGGTAAGGCCGAGACCTTTAAATCGCTGGTCACTGCAATATTCGATACCCTTTCAATACCCGTGAACATTGAATATATCGACACTCCAGCCGATATTCGCGACAAATACCAGTACTTCACGGAGGCCGATATGAGCAAACTACGTGCTGCGGGATATGACCGGCCATTCCAATCTTTACAGGCTGGTATTAATGGTTATGTAGGTGAATTCCTCGAAAAAGGTTTGTATTTTTGAGTAAATACCGACCAATGAAAAAACTACTCTTTATCGCCGCTGTAACCCTTTTTGCCGGCGCCAACACAACATTCGCTCAAAATAACTGGGCTAAATACGGCCAGGAATTCAAGATCGAGAACGTTCATACTATGCGTTCACTCAACAAAGCCATGACCGATAAAACGGAATTGGACAACATCAAACTTGAAGGCCGCATTTCGCAGGTTTGCCAGGCTGAAGGTTGCTGGGTGAAACTAAAGAACGCGGAAGGTGAAGACGTATTTGTAAAGTTCAAAGATCATGCTTTCGTTGTGCCTAAAGACCTTTCGGGCAGGGCTGCTATCGTTACCGGCAAAGCGATCAAAAAAGAAGTATCTGTAGACGAGCAGCGTCACCTGGCTGAAGACGCAGGTGCAAGCGAAGCAGAAATAGCAAGGATAAATACTCCAAAACAAGAACTGCGCATTGAAGCAGTTGGTGTAATGGTGAAAAACTAAAAGATGCAGGATCCGGTAAAAGAGTTTAATGATTACAGGGCCAAAATGAATGAGGTCATTCTTGGCAAGCAAAATAAAGTCATCAACAGGCTGTTCAACCTCGATACTAATACCTACGCAGAAGGTGCGCTATCGGTAAAAACCAAGGAAATGCTGGGACTCGTTGCCAGCATGGTATTACGTTGCGACGACTGTATCAAGTATCATCTTGGTAAGAGCTATGAACAAGGCATTACCACCGAGGAGATGTACGAGATATTTGCTGTGGCAAATATTGTAGGCGGTACCATTGTGATACCACACACCAGGAGGGCGGCTGAGTACTGGGAAGCCCTTCAAACTGCTGATGTAAGCTAATTGAAATAATAAATAAGAAAGCCGCGATGAAGATCACGGCTTTCTTATTTTATGCAGGTTGCACTTTGCTTTTATAAGCTTCGATCACTTCTTCATACAGTGTTTCATACAAAGGAATGATACTTCCTTTTTCAAAACTGCGGGCATGTTGAATGGCAGCCTCTTTGAATTGTTCGAGAGTTGCATCGTCACGGAGAATGTAAAGAGCGTTTTTCGCCATGTCGTCTACGTCGCCTACATCACTCAGGAAGCCTGTTTTACCGTGAATGTTGATCTCAGGTATACCACCGGCATTGGATGAAATAACCGGCACTCTGCAAGCCATAGCCTCAAGCGCCGACAGACCAAAGCTCTCATATTGCGATGGCAATATGAAGAGATCGGTGATGCTAAGTATCTCGTCCATTTGTTCCTGCTTGCCTATAAAACGGATATCCTGGGCAAAAGGCAAGTGGCGGGCTATGTCCTCAGCATGTTGACGTTCGGGACCATCGCCTATCATTAGCAGTTTCGACGGTATCTCGGCATGCACTCTTTCAAACACCTTTATTACGTCCTCTACCCTTTTCACCTTACGGAAGTTGGATACGTGTGCCAGGATACGCTCGCCATTGGGAGCCAGCATCAGCTTGAAATGGTTCTTATCTGTTTGATGGAAACGGCTGGTATCAACAAAGTTGGGAATAACAAGAATATCCTTCTCGATCTTGAATGACTTAAACGTCTCGTCTCTCAGGTTCTGCGATACCGCAGTAATTGCATCTGATTCATTTATGGAAAACGTTACCACCGGTGCATAGGTAGGATCTTTACCGACGAGGGTAATATCCGTGCCGTGCAGCGTGGTTATGTACGGAATACAACGACCTTCTTTTTTGAGTATCTGGCGGGCAAAATATGCAGCCGAGGCATGCGGTATTGCGTAGTGAACATGCAACAGATCGAGTTGATTGTTCATGATCACATTTACCATGGTGCTCGACAAGGCCGTCTCGTACGGCGGGTATTCAAAAAGCGGGTACGGCGGCACCGCTACTTCGTGATAATAAATATTAGGGTGAAAATTAAGCCTGACCGGTTGCTGGTAGGCTATAAAGTGTATCTCATGTCCTTTCTCAGATAGCGCCATTCCAAGCTCGGTAGCCAAGACACCGCTACCGCCAAATGTTGGATAACAAACAATGCCAATTTTCATTTAGCAAATATCCGTATAAACAAGATACCGGTCATTACAAAAACAATAAGCTTTGGTAATGACCGGTTCAGCATTAAGTATTAACGAGTTGCCTAGCTGAGTTTGGCGTGCGAGAGAATGTACGCACGAACCAGGGCTGCTTGCTGATCATTGAGTTTTGCACGCATCGACATGTTAGGCAGGATCTTTTCCCATTTGTCAACAGAACGTGATTCGGGCTCAAACAGCTTGTGACACTTGCCACAATTGTTCTGCCACAGAACTTTGCCTTCTTCCAATTGAGCTTCGGTATAGTTCTTTTTTACATCGGCTACTTTTTGTTCCGGCGAGATTTCGCCTGAAGCAGTTTTCTTAGGGGTACATTCGGTGAGGAGTACTGAGGTAAACATGAGTGAAAAAATTGTAAAGAGTTTTTTCATAAGGGAGGTTTTCAGCCTTAAATGTAAGGAGAATTTGCGAAATATTGTATCGACAAGAGTATTCGTTGCTTTTGTATGCTTTGTTATTTTTACGGAATGAAAAAGCTACTTCTCTGTTCCCTTCTATCCATTTCGGCTACGGGCAGCTTTGCGAATGATTCTCTCACCCTCAAGACAATGTCGGACGAGATCATGCTTCGGGGCGCCTGCTACAATAACCTGCGTGTGTTGTGCAAGCAAATAGGTCATAGACTGAGCGGCACTCCGGCAGCAGCAAAGGCTGTTGAATGGGGGCAAAATGCACTGACTGTTGCAGGAGCCGATAAAGTATGGCTGCAGCCGGTAGATGTGCCTTATTGGATAAGGGGAAAAGAAAGCCTGAAATTTCAGTTTGGCAAGGATAAAAAAATAGTCGAAGTGCCTGTGCTGTCGATAGGCAATACGGTCGGCACCGATGGCAAGATTCTTTCTGCGCCACTGATTATGGTGAATAGCATAGACGAGTTCAATGCGTTGCCTGCAGAAAAAGTGAAAGGGAGCATCGTATTCTTCAATTACCGCTTCCGCCAGGATATCATCAATACGTTTGATGGATATGGCGACTGCGGTAAGTACCGCTGGACTGCGCCAAACATGGCCGCAGCGAAAGGAGCTGTCGGTACCATCATTCGCTCTGTATCTACCGGGCTGGACGATGCACCACACACCGGCTCTATGCGATATGCAGATACTGTAAAGCCGATACCAGCTATGGCCATCGGCAATACCAGCGCTGACATGCTCGAGAAAAAAATGAAAGAAGGCAATGCTACCGCGTTCATGCAATCTGAATGCAGGATGGAAGGCACGGTAAGGTCTTACAACGTCATTGGAGAAATAACAGGTTCGGAATATCCAGAGAGCATCGTGTTGGTCGGTGGTCATCTCGACTCATGGGATGTGGGCGAAGGCGCACACGATGATGGTGCCGGCTGTGTTCAATCGATAGAAGTGATACGCGCCCTGAAAGCACTTGGTATAAGACCAAAGCGCACCGTCCGTGCCGTATTATTCATGAATGAAGAAAACGGTCTTAAAGGCGGACTTGCCTACGGAGACTCGGCCAAAGCTAGAAATGAAAGACATATACTGGCTATAGAAACGGATGCAGGTGGATTTTCGCCAAGAGGTATATCGCTGGACATGGGTGAAAGCGAAAGGGAGCAGATAAAAGCCTATCGCAACCTTTTCCTTCCGTACGGTGTTTATGATTTTACCCAAGAGCATGGTGGCGCAGATATTTCGCCCCTACGCAAGCAGGGCGTGCCTGCTGCAGGGCTTGTGCCGGATCCCCAACGCTATTTTGACTTGCATCATACACCCAACGACGTGTTTGAAGCAGTGAACCACAGAGAGTTAAAACTGGGCGCAGTTACTTTGACCGCACTGGTGTACCTTGTAAGTGAACATGGATTGAAATCAGGAAATGTCCAGCCGTGATACAAATGATACCATACTGCAAAAACTGCTGAAAAAACCTTCAGCGATCATTGCTATTAGTATCATATTACTAACGGCAATGATCGCTTTATTTGCTTACCTGCTGGCTCCGGACAATACTCCCAATGCCAACCGAATGATCATTGAGCTTGGCGCAAGAGAACCCGGTTTCTCTAAACAACTTTTGCTAGTTCCAAAAACAATAACACAACAGAGGACGAACAAAGGAACTGAGTGGCTATCCGGAACACCATCGGACTACAATGCGATACCGTTGAATGGTTATCACTTCAACGGTGACAAACTTTATATAAAACACTACATAGACGAAGGGTTACAAGACACCATGACCTTCGCTCTCCAGCAATTGCTTCCGACGGGGGAGAAGACAAAAAGCATCAAGGAGCAACGACAATATTTGGAGAAACACCAGATCGTTAAACGGACATTCTATCTCGGAACCGACAGGTATGGAAGGGATATTTTGTCGCGCGTAATTGTGGGCTCGAGAGTCAGCCTGGCCGTTGGCTTCGTGGCTGTGCTGTTATCGATAACTATCGGCATCATACTCGGTTCCGTAGCCGGGTATTTTGGTGGCATCATCGATAATACGGTGATGTGGGTGATCAATATTCTGTGGGCTATACCTACCCTACTACTGGTATTTGCTATTACACTAACGATCGGCAAAGGCTTCTGGGAAATATTTATTGCTATCGGACTTACGATGTGGGTGAGCGCGGCGAGACTGATAAGAGGACAAGTATTGGTGATACGCGAGATGGAGTACATCACTGCGGCAAAAGCCCTCGGACTGGGCGATGCCAGGATCATTTTCAGACACATACTGCCAAACATTGCCGGACCGATCATGGTAATCGCCGCCAGCAATTTTGCTACAGCAATATTGATAGAAGCAGGTTTGAGTTTCCTGGGTATCGGCGTACAGCCACCTATGCCGTCGTGGGGATTAATGATCAAAGAACACTACAACTTCCTGCTTACTAATAGGCCGTTGCTGGCTATCATACCGGGCATTGCTATTATGCTGCTGGTGTATGCTTTCAATATTTTGGGAAATGCCTTACGGGATGTACTCGACGTTCGCGCCTAGCCTTTGAAACGTTGGATCAGCCAAAGTATCAAAGACAATACGACACTCACCAATATCATGGTGGTGATGGGAATGAATACTTTGAAATGCTCGCGCTCAATGCGAATATCACCAGGCAAGCGACCGAGGAAACGCAACTTATCTCCAAAGAGCCAGATGACAACTCCGGCCAACACGATAATTGCACCAATGATAACGACCGACTTACCTAAGCGCTCCATATTATTTTTCCTTTATCACGCTTTGTGCGGCAATATACCCACTGCTCCATGCATTTTGAAAGTTGAAGCCCCCTGTTATACCATCTACATCCAGTATCTCACCACCGAAGTATAAACCAGGAATAAGTTTACTCTCCATAGTTTGTGCATCTATCTGTGATAGACTAATACCGCCGCAGGTAACAAATTCTTCTTTGAAGGTTGTTTTACCTTTTACTTCGTAAGTATCGCGCACCAGTTTTTCTATTAGCTTATTCTGCTGCGCGGCAGGCAGGTCTCCCCATTTTGTTTCGTCTTTAATACCGCATTGATGTAGCAAATACTCCCACAATCGTTTAGGCAGATCAAAAAGATTTTTGAACTGAACGGCTTGTTTACCCCGCTCGCGCCTGATCTGGGCAATGGTATCTTTCAGATCCTGTTCGTTTCTATCGTTCAACCAGTTTATCTGGACTTTAAAATTATAGTTGCGCTCTGCCAATTCCCTGGCTCCCCAGGCTGAAGTCCGCAATACTACCGGTCCGCTCAGTCCCCAATGCGTGATCAGTATTGGTCCCTGCTCAACGATTTTGGTGCCTTGTATTTTAACAGTAACAGTCGGTACACTCACACCCATCAGCTCTGTGATCGGGTGTTTAGGAATATTAAACGTAAACAGCGAGGGCACCGGAGTTTCGATCTTGTGTCCTAATTGCTCCAGCCACGCATACTGGTCTTTTTTCGGGAAACCGCCACAGGCTATCAATACCCTGTCCGCAGTGTAAAAGGTTTTGTCGCCAAAATCGATACGCAGACCATCATCCGTCTTTTCAATTCGCTCAACGGCCTTATGATAACGCACCTGCACCTTTTGCTTCATCATCTCCTGCCAGATGCAATCAATGATGGTTTGCGAATTATCAGTAACCGGGAACATGCGTCCGTCTTCTTCCGTTTTCAATCGCACGCCACGTTCGCCAAACCAGCTGATGGTATCCTGGGGAGAGAATTGATATAACGAGCGACGCAGTAAGGGCTTGCCACGGGGATAACGATCGATAAGCTCTGGCACATCAAAACAGGCATGTGTCGTATTGCACCTACCTCCACCCGACACCTTTACCTTTTGCAGCGCTTTGCCCGTCTTTTCGAACACGGTCACTTCTCTGCCTTCCTGCCATGGAATATTAGCGGCCGCAAAGCAGCCTGCAGCACCGGCACCAATAATGGCGATCCGCATTAGTGACCGGATTTTACCTGTGCTTCCACTACCGAAATGGCCACCATGTTTACGATCTGACGGACAGTACTACCGAGTTGCAACACATGTACAGGCTTACGCAAACCAAGCAACATAGGCCCAACTGCTTCAGCACCACCAAGCTCTTGCAACAAGTGATAGGCAATATTACCAGCAGCAAGATTAGGGAATATCAATACATTGGGCGGGCCTGTTACCAGATCGGAGAATGGATAGTTTTCGCTTAGCAGATCTTTATTAAAGGCCAGGCCAGCTTGCATTTCACCATCTATCACCATGTCAGGGTACATCTCTTTAATTCGTGCCACAACATTGCGGCTCACTATAGCCTCAGGCGATGCACTGCTGCCGAAATTGGAATAAGACAGCATAGCAATGCGAGGCTTAATATTGAAATGCTCCACAACCTTCGCTGTTTGCAAAGTGATATCGATCAATTCTTCCTCAGTAGGATTGAAATTGACCGTAGTATCTGCGAAAAACAACGGGCCTTTTTTAGTGAGCATCATATACATGCCGGCTACACGTTTGATTCCTTCACCCATACCAATGATCTCCAGCGCGGGACGTAGCGTATTAGGATACTGGCGTGTAAGTCCTGAAAGCAAAGCATCAGCCTCATTCGTCTCCACCATCATGCAACCAAAGTAGGAACGATCGCGCATCGCTTTCTTGGCTTCGTATACATTGTACCCGCGGCGTTTACGTTTCTCGAAAAACAGCTTGCCGTACTCCTGTCTCCTCGCGTGTTGGTCATCACTTCGAGGATCGATGATGGTCACATCCTTTAGCTGGATGCCATTGTGTTCGATGAGGTGTTTAATGCGACGCTCATTACCCAACAGAATTGGTATCGCAATGCCTTCGTCATTTGCAATCTGCGCTGCTTTCAGCACTTTCAGATTTTCTGCTTCGGCAAATACCACACGTTTAGGGTTTTGCTTGGCCTTATTGATAACGAACCGCAAGATATTATCATCACTGCCAAGGCGGCGGTATAGTTCATTTTCGTAGGCATCCCAATCTTCTATCGGCTTGCGGGCAACACCGCTTTCAATGGCCGCCTTTGCTACTGCTGGCGAAACCGTCGTCAACAAGCGTGGATCAATTGGTTTGGGAATGATATACGTTGGGCCAAAGTGCAGGCTCTTTTCATTGTAGGCTACGTTCACCATATCAGGCACCGGTTCCTTAGCGAGCGTCGCCAACGCCTTGACGGCAGCCAACTTCATTTCTTCATTAATACCGGTTGCACGTACGTCGAGCGCACCACGGAAGATAAATGGAAAACCCAGAACGTTGTTGACCTGGTTGGGGTAATCGCTGCGTCCTGTTGCCATGATCACATCGGGACGAGCTTCAAGGGCATCGTTATACGGAATTTCAGGATCAGGATTGGCCAACGCGAAGATGATCGGCTTGTCGGCCATCGGTTTGATCATCTCCTTATTCAGCACACCACCCTTAGATAGACCGATAAATATATCTGCGCCCACGAGGGCATCCGCCAATGGAATCGAGGCAGTGTCTTGTGCAAAATATGCTTTGTACGGGTCAAGATCATCGCGGCTTGTGGTGACCAAACCCTTACTGTCGTACATGAACATATTCTCCAACCTGGCTCCAAGAGCGAGGTATATCTTGCAGCAAGATACTGCAGAGGCACCTGCACCACTGATAACGAATTTCACTTTAGAAATGTCTTTCCCAACCAGTTCGAGGGCATTCAGCAGCGCGGCGCCGGAAATGATAGCCGTACCGTGCTGATCGTCGTGCATGATAGGAATGTTCATCTCCTCTTTCAGGCGACGCTCGATCTCGAAACATTCTGGTGCTGCGATGTCTTCGAGGTTAATACCACCGAAAGTAGGTTCCAACGCTTTCACCACTGTGACAAATTCGTCGATCGTCTTAGGACTGATCTCAATATCAAACACATCGATATCGGCAAATATTTTGAACAGAAGGCCTTTACCTTCCATAACTGGCTTTGAAGCCTCGGGACCTATATCACCCAAACCCAGTACGGCAGTACCATTACTAATAACAGCTACGAGATTTCCTTTTGCGGTATACCGATAAACGTCCTCCGGATTTTTATGTATCTCCAGGCAAGGCTCTGCCACCCCCGGTGAATATGCCAGCGCAAGATCGCGCTGCGTTTTGGTTTCTTTTGTAGGAACTACTTCTATCTTCCCCGGCCTGCCCTTCTCATGATATTCCAGCGCGTCTTCTTTCCTTATAAGTTGTGCCATTGTTGCTCGTTAAGAAGCAACTAAGGTAGTAAAAAGCCAGTTGTATGCACAACCCACTCTATGCTACAGCTTTAGCACGGTCATTCTGAACAGCATCAAGTGTTTTAGCCAGTTGGACAAAATGTCGCTTCTGATGTGCAATAACAAACCTGAATGTGTCTCCAAGTTTTAGCTTGATGAACCTGCTAATGCTGATAGGAACTTTCAACTTACCAATATCCGTTTTTGCTGATGCCTGTAATAATTGTAGCATTTTTTGTTGCCCGGCTACAAACTCAGCAATGACTTTTTCTGCATCAAGATCTGCTGCCGGTACGTGATCCGTAGGTGCGTTCATTTTGTTGGCGATCTTGCCGTCTGCTTTGGGAAGCATCATGTTGGTAAAATAATTACCGAACCAACCACTTTTAAACCGAGGCACGAATAACATGCGCTTTGCTATGCCGTCATTCAGGGCTTTTTCCATTTCCGGAAGGTAGTAACGGTTATAGCTATTGAGGTGCTCAACAACTTGTGCTACACTCCACTTGCCCGTGGCAGGTTGTCTATTGAGAATTGCACTATCCAGACCACGAATATTCTCGGTAGTCTTCATTATCTGCTGTACATCAACGGTTAGTTTCTTCAGCAGTTCGGTGGTATTAAAAACCGGCATATTTATTTTTTTACAAAACTAACCACGCGCTTCAGCATAAATCTTGGCATAAACCAAGATTTATAATTTGACCTTACCCAGCAGTTTACTGAAGGTTGTGGGATCAACACCAATGTACGAAGCAAGATACTTGTGCGGGATCAGGTTCAACACATGTGGGCTGCGGTGCAGCAGAGTCGTGAATTTCTCTTCAGCCGAGTAAGACATGATCTCTACCTGTCGCTGCAAAGTACCCGACAATACTCCCGTCAAGGCTACCCTAACCCACGTTTCAATGGAACGGTGTTTTTGCATGAGCGAATCCAGATCATTGAAGTGTATGCGCAATAAACTGCTCTGCGTTATAGTCTCCAGACAAAATTTTGATGGTTGTTGCGTAAAGAAACTATCGATAATACCGGAGAAAGACGGCGGGTATGAAAACACCAGTGTAGCCTCCTTGCCATCGTGCTCAAAGAAAGCGCGTTGCACGCCGTCAAGCACCAGGTACAAGTATTTTTCAGTTTCGCCAGCCATAGTAATGACCTGCTTGCGTTTATAGCTTACTTCGGTCCAGCGCCGAGCTAGTTCATCCCACGCTTGTTCATCGATTGGATGAACAGCTATAATCTGTTGTTTTAAGAGGTTGTGTGCGTTCAAGAAGACTGTTTATGCCATTACAGATACCATTCCAAGGGCGATCTTACCAAGATCTTCATCGCCTTTTATTTTAACTTTTTCAAGGGCTTCTTCAGGACTGATGCCTTTTGAGAAAAGTCTCCATGAGGTTTCAGGGTCTATCTCAACGAGTGCATTCGGCTCAAGCCTGGTAAAATGGCGCAATACCCAACCTTCATCTGTTTTATTGATATGCCATACTCCACCGATATCGCCTGTTACCACGACCTCAACGCTCGTACCGGTGGGTACATCCACATACTTATATGTTTGTGGTAGCCCACACATAAAAGTGTTGATAAACGGATAGAATAACTCCTTGGTCATTAAGCCCGGCTTACCGACAGCATCTCTTATCTGCTGCTGGTGTATCCATTTTTCTGTGTATTCGCGAGCGATGTGAAACCAGTTCTTCGATATTTCCTCGCCTGCCCACGCAACAGAGAACACAGAATCATCCCAGGGGTCAAGCGTTGCCAGAAATTCCGAATACTGCCTACCTGTCCTTTCCAGCATTTCTATGATCACATGGGGGCTTAATCTTTTGCAAGCAGTTACCCACTCTGCGTTCATTTCGTTCAGATAGATCACCAGGTCCTTATAAGTGTTGATATGTTCAGGTTTATTGGCCCAGTAATGATCACGCAACATTGATAAAGTACGCAAATTGCCATCGAGCAAGTGCGCGGCAATATCTTTCACTATCCATTTTCGCGTGATTGTTTGCCTGTGCCATTCTTCCGGCGATAGAGAGTACAGGAGCTCAACCAGTCTAGCATCTAGCTTTGGAAATAGATGGAGCACCTCTATAGGTATTACATGGTGGATCATAATTCAAAAATACAATCTACAGGGAAATGGTTGTTGCATCTATCTTGGTGAGTATTGTAAGATCACCGGGCGCATAAGCGCGTTCGCGAGGCATGCGAACTTCGTTCACCTTATTTGCTTTGACAAGGTTTTGCTGTTGCTGTACATGAGGTGTGATATTCCGGATCTCCTGTATCCATTCAGAGTTAAAGCGTTCAAGCATTTTACCGCTAAGCCCGATCTTAACAGCTTTGCGTTCGGTCTTGTTACCGTACAGATCATGATAGGGCTCCCACTGTAACTGCACATCTGAATTCTCCAGTTGCTTTTTCCAGGAAGCGTTATCTCCGTAGATATCCTTATAAAAAGTGGTCATTATGGCGAAGCGCAATATCTCATCGAAACCCTTACGCGTCATTTTTATAGCAAGGACGTTTTCCTGGTTTTGTTTTTTTGCCCACCCCGAATAATACATCATCCACAAGAAGCTGGGTTTCAGCCATGTAGTACGATTAAAGTCATAATCGTCCCCGCCGAAACGCTGGTGTTTAACTGCATATTCAGCAATGCTATCCCTGAAAGCCTGGTAAACAATTATAGATTCCTCATTAAATTGAGCAATAATAAACTTACCTACGGCAGGCAAATGCTTCTCGTGTTCGTCGTGAGATTCAAAAATGAGCATAGAGATGATTTACAGTACGCGGGCCAAATAATTCATGCCATATAACAGCAATGATTGGCATGAATTTCCATAAATATAACAAATCTCTGTTATGGAGCATCCAAGGCATAACATCCCTGAACACGTGCATGGCGCAAAAAAGGACCTGAAACATAGCTATACAGCTGAAGACGCCGACGATGCCGAAGAATTGTTCGTGGTAGCAAAAAACAAATTGCTGGATGTCAACAACTGGGACAAAACATCCGTTTCTGCCAGTGCGGTGTTTCAGCTTGCTGATCATCATGGCAATGATCTCCACAGGAAAGCACACAAAGGCGACTACATAAAAATAAATATCCCCGGACCAGGTTCCAGCACCGGGGGGGGATTTGACTGGGTGCATATTGAACATATCACGTACGATGATTATCCTGACGAACATACGGAAAGCATATTAATGGAAGTCCGACCCTGCCCTGCACCGGTCAATAACAATGAGGAAGTAGCGCATTTTTTTAAAGACGATGCGACAAGCACTTTTATCATAGAGCGGCACGGTAAGTTGCTTATGGCACATTATTACGGCAGGAACGAAGTACCGAATACAGAGGCCCACAACACAGCCGATGTTGTTAGGAATGCAGCCGTAGCAGCAGGTGCTCTCGCCGGTCTTTCAGAAATGCAATGGACCAACCTCATCAAAGGCTTTCTGTCTTTTGATGAGTGACTATAGGGTTATATTTTATAGCAATGAAGAACAGCTTTTTATTGCCATGTATTAAGCTGACCTTTGCAGCATTTGATCGATATGAGTGCGAAAGAACGGATCATTCTCTTACTGCTGGCTGCGTTGAACTTTACCCACATCATGGACTTTATGATCATGATGCCATTGGGAAACTTCCTGATGCCTTATTTCAATATTACCTCGCAGGCTTTTTCGATGCTGGTGGCGGCTTATACATTTAGTGCCGGTCTTTCCGGTTTTACCGCCGCTTTTTTTGTTGATCGGTTCGATCGGAAAAGCGTACTACTGTTCGGCTTTGCTGGTTTTCTCATAGGTACTATTTGTTGCGCGATCGCGCCTAGCTATGCCATGTTATTAGGCGCAAGAATAGTCGCCGGATTATTCGGTGGCCTTATCAGCGCCCAGGTATTGTCCATAGTTTCTGACCTTATACCATACGACCGCCGCGCGTCTGCCATGGGAATGATCATGGCTGCATTTTCAGTGGCTTCGGTATTTGGTGTACCCTTTGGTCTCTACCTGGCTAATCATTTTTCGTGGCATGCCCCGTTTTATTTCGCTGCCGGATTAGGCGTTCTGCTGTTGCCGCTTATTCTACGGTATATACCAGCAATGAACAAGCATGTACACACGGCGAAAGAAAAGCGTGTTGACCCAATAACACTTGTAAAAGATATAGCGCACAACCGTAGCCAGGTGCTGGCACTTGGATTATCGGCAACGCTAATGATGGGCCATTTTATGATCATCCCATTCCTGAATCCATTTATGGAATTCAACAAAGGCTTTAGCAAGACACAGACGCCAATGATCTATTTTGTCGGCGGGTTGCTGACGTTGTTCACCTCGCCGTTGTTTGGCCGTGTGGCCGATAAGGTGGGTAAATACCGCTTGTTCAGCATCCTTGCAACTATTGCTCTGGTACCCGTGGCTATCATAACCAATCTTCCCGATATACCATTTGCCGTTGTATTGTGTGTTACTGGTTTTTGGTTCGTGGTTTCCAGCGGACGGGCAATACCGGCACAAGCCATGGTCAGCCACGTGGTTCCTGCCGATAGGCGCGGCAGCTTTATGAGCTTCAATTCATCTGTGCAACAAATTTTCGTAGGGCTCGCGTCTGTAGTTGCCGGCTTTATTGTAGTGAAGCAACCGGACAACACGATCCTGCATTATAACGTAACCGGATATTTCAGCATTGCTATCGCCATATGCTGCATCTATATAGCATCACTATTGAACAAACGAATGCAGGCAAATGAAAGGATACACACCGAACCGTTGGCCGGCAACATTAATGAGGACATCAAAAAAGCAAGCTAATAGCGTGGTGTATTGAAGCCTAACACTTCTTTGCGCTCCTTGGCATACTCAATATAGAGTAACGTTGCGGTGATCTGCACACTATCTCCCACAGTGCTTTGCGATTGAACAAAAGAATATATCCTAATACTTTTATCTTTCAGGAACGCCGATAATTGGTCCTGTACTTCGGAAGGACTGCCGGTAAATATGATCGAACTGATCTCTACAACTTTCAGCATGTCAATGCATGCTACAAATTCATACCAAGGGTTTTAGTCCTTGATCAGTTTTTGGTTATAAAAAATATCATTGTTGGCATCTCTAATGCATATGGTGTATGCACCGGTCTGCAGAGAATTGAATATAAGCTCGTTATTACCGGGCATCAACTCATAACTAAGCACATTATTGCCGGTATAGTTGTCCGATATGGTGGCCTTCATCGGCTTATCTGTCTTGTTTGTTATATATAGGGTATTCATATTGCTGAGATTTTCTCTTCACTAAATAAATTCCGGTAGCTCATCTCGCTCCCTCGACCCTGTTAGATCTTCTGCAAAGAACGCAAAAAACAGGATTGACAAATTAATAAACTCGCCAATCATTCCGAAACAAATTGAGTAGTTTCGGAAAAAATAACTTTCAGTTCACCTATGCTGCCTTCCACAGGCGAATTTCGTTTGGTGCAGATACTTGATATCCATCAGGAGACAAGCGATGTCAAGACGTTCGTACTAAACGAGGAAATGGATTACAGAGCTGGCCAATTCCTCACGGTACTTTCGCAGGACGGTAACCAGAGGAGATCATACTCGTTTTCAACCGCTCCCGGAATAGACAAGAATCCAGCGATTACCGTAAAACGTGTTGCGAATGGCGTGGTATCCCGTCATCTTATAGACGAACTCAAACCTGGAGATCACATAAGTGTTTCAGGTCCATTTGGTTTTTTTACACTTCCTGATGATATGACTAGCTACAGGCAAGTAGTATTACTGGCTGCAGGCGTTGGCATCACCCCTATTCTCTCGCTTTTAAGATCGCTGCTAAGTGAATTTCCGGACGTGCATACGACACTGATCTACAGTAATAGTTCAAAAAAGTCTGCGATCTTTTACAGTGAGCTGCAAGAGTTGGAACATTTGCATCCTAACAAGCTGGTCGCGGAATTCCTGTTTAGCAACAGCCCTAACCTTTTGCGAGCGCGATTAAACAAGCAATTTTTGCCGGAGCTATTGCATCAGCACCTGAAGGCAGACAACGAAAAAACATTGTTTTACCTCTGTGGGCCGTTTCCATACATGCGTATGGTGCAGCTCGCTTTGGAAGAAGAGAACGTGCCCGCGCAAAATATCAAAAAAGAGAACTTCAATACCTCGGTCATTACTCAAAAGCTAGAGCCGCCAGACAAGGAAAGCCATTCTGTGTCTATTACCTTCAAAGGCGAACGGCGTGTTTTTGAAACTGCTTACCCCGATACAATACTTTCGTCAGCTAAAAAGGCAGGCTTAGAACTGCCTTACAGTTGTGAAAACGGCATTTGCGGCAGCTGCGTTGCGCAGTGTACTCATGGCAAAGTTTGGCATCGGAACAATGAGGTATTGACCGATGCTGAATTAAAAAAAGGGTTGATACTCACATGCACAGGCTATCCAGTGGAAGGAAATATTGAACTAACAATTAAATAAAAACCATAAATTTATAGGAATCAATATATATCCTCTTATGTATAAATGGTTACTTCTACCCTGCATCATGCTCTCCGTTCATTTTACCGCGAATTCTCAAACTACGGCCGACTATGCAGTGCAACTGGAAGCACAGATACAGCAATCTCCGCCGCAGATAAAGTTGACCTGGAAACCACTTACCAATACACTGTCTTACAAGGTGTATAGAAAAGCCAAGGGGGCTAATAGCTGGGGCACCGAACTTGTTTCGCTAACAACCGCTGATACCAGTTGGATAGATAATAATGTAGCGCTTGATACTACCTATGAATACCAGGTGGTGAAGCAAGGTAGCACGGTGACGGCAACGGGCTATATCAATGCGGCTGTAAAAGGACCTGCTATTCATGACAGAGGTGGGATTTTTGTGATCATCGACACTACATTTACCAACTCGTGTAAGGATGAGCTAGTGCAACTATTTCGCGACCTGCGGGGCGACGGCTGGAAAGTATCAGCTATTAGTCAACCGGGTACAGTGCCTGCTAACATTATCAGAACCATCATCCAAAACAAATACCAGATAACGCCTAACCTGAGGGCTGTCTTGATCTTAGGCCACATCGCCGTGCCTTATAGCGGCGATATCAACCCTGACGGACATCCAGATCATAAGGGAGCCTGGGCGGCCGACGTGTACTATGGCGACGTAGATGGCGCCTGGACAGATGCAACGGTAAATACCATCGCAGCCGTTCGTCCGGAAAACAAAAACGTACCCGGCGACGGCAAATGGGATCAAAGCACCATACCCAGCAACCTAGAATTGCAGGTGAGCCGGATTGATTTTGCCAATATGCCCGCGTTTGGCAAGACCGAGGTCCAGATGATGAAGGACTACCTGAACCGGGACCATGTTTATAAAATGGACTCGCTAAATATGGTGAAACGGGCCCTGATCGACGACAATTTTCCCGCCAGCTCGTATCCAGAGGCATTTGCAGCAAATGGGTGGAGAAACTTCAATCCTATTGTTAGCCGCGATAGCATCAAAGCATTGGATTTTATAAGCACGCTTAATACTACTCCTTACCAGTGGGCATATGGCTGCGGGGGCGGCAGCTATGCCAGTGCTGGAGGCATAGGTACTACCAACGATTTTACAAGCAACAATGTAAACGGAATCTTCACCTTCCTATTCGGCAGCTACTTTGGAGATTTTGATGCACCGAACTGTTTTCTGAGAGCACCTCTATGTTCCAATACACCTGCGTTGATATCAGCCTGGGTAGGAAGGCCAAACTGGTTTCTGCATCATATGGCGCTGGGTGAAAACATAGGCTATGGCAGCTGGCTTTCACAAAATACCGATGGTAACGTATACAACCCTGTAAGCTTTGCTACACAAATGGTACACCAGGCACTTATGGGAGATCTGAGTTTGAGAACAGACTACATCAAGCCAAATGGCAAACCTAACATTGCCAGTACGGCTACGACAGGCACCACGGTTTCATGGACGGCATCGCCTGATGCAGGTGTGATTGGTTATTATGTGTACCGATCCAATACCGAATTTGGTGCTTACAGCAGGCGGTCTGGTTTGGTGGCAGGAACTAGTTTTGTTGACTCAGCCGGCTCTGAAGGGGTGAAATACTATATGGTGCGCCCGGCAAAGAACCAACAGACACCTTCAGGCAACTACGAGAACCTGGGTATCGGTACTGTTGACTCTGCCTATTGCTATTATTTCAAGTTCGATGTGAGCGTGCCGGAGATCCAAACAAGGAATGTTGTACAGCTATACCCTAATCCTTCCGATGGAGCACTTTCCGTGGCAATTCAAAGCGCTCAGGAAGATGTCGCAACCATAATTATTTACGATCACTGTGGCCGTCAGGTGCACACGCAGGCTCAACAGATTGCTGCCGGCCCCAATCAGCTTAAAATGAGCCTGAACAACCTTCCACCTGCTACGTACATTGTTGAGGTAAGGACAGCTGCATCGAAAAATAGCCAAAAATGGATTAAGCAATAGGCCTTAATATTCAGCAAATATTTTGTATCCTTGTAGACCGAAAAACAACGAGTTAGTTATGAGCAATAAAATCCTGGTTATGATCGTGGCTTTATCAGTATCAGCCATATTCAGTTCCTGCACTAAGTTTTATAATTGTGAATGCACTGATCACCAGGGCAAAGTGACGGAATATAGCATTCATGCAAGAACCCATAACCAAGCTGAGAATAAATGCGAGGATAAAGGTGAGCTTGAAAACTGCAAAATCAAATAACGACTTCATAAACAAAAAAAGCCCGTGATCGCTCACGGGCTTTTTTATTGCTATTCAGCTTACTTAGTTACGTCGCAGATTGTCTTATGACCCGATCCTACCTCATCCAGGGCTTCACTATTTTTTGCGACACAGGTTTTACTGGCTTGCTTTATGTCCCGCGCCTTTATCACCTCAATGCGTGTATTCTGATTGGAATATTGATGCTCAACATAAACATCTTCTTTGCAGATGCACGTATAGTCACGCTTGCAAGACGCAAACGAAACGGCCAGCAACAGTATCAGAATGGCGGATGGTAATCTTCTCATTTGTGGAATTTGAAACTAAAAATAGAAAAAAACGGGAGTAAAAGAAAGAAGACGTGCTATAAAAAATACCGTGAAAACACCTGAAAGAAGAAAACAAACCCTGCGTACGTTTGCTCTGTCGACGTACCGGCATGTACAACGGCGTTTGTTTTGTTTTGTTGATCCAAGGCATACTGTTGGCCTTAGAAAGCAAAAGCCTGTACACAGTACAGGCTTTTTTGTGTATCAATATGTTAGAATTACTCCAGTACCTCGCACCTGGTAATATGGCCGTATCCGTTAGCATCGCGTACGCTATCTGCAAGACGGTTGCAATCTTGAATAACCGGTGCTTTTCGTGAGCCGTTAAAACTGGCTGTGGATTTAACAGTGCTATCTGCCCTGTAGGCTTTGTAATAGGTTCTTTCACATTCGCAGGTATACTCCTTGAGGCATGAGCTAAGACTTATTAAAAGGCATGCGCTTAAAACGAAAAGCATGAATTTCATAAAAGACGTACGATTTCGTTACAAGATAATAAGCATTCATCAAAAAAGCAGTATATCGCTAAAAGTTTTATATCTGATTAAAAAACGTCAATAGGATGGCATTACAACTACCTCTTCGCCGTCCGCATTTTTTTTTAGCCTGAATAGGTTATTCTGGGCCATATCCTTAAGAAGCGCGACAACGGTGCTTTCTTCCACGCTTTTATCAATCGAACGCAGGTAAGAAACCACCTTAGCCTGGGTGACCTCGGGCTTGTAAACCAAGCCTTCCTTTAGAAATGATTGTATCTCCTGGCGTAGGGCTTCTGCATCCATAAACGGCAATTAATACCCAACCTGCTATAAAAACGTGCCGACAGCAAAAAGCCCCGCGATTGCGGAGCTTTTAAAATATTCAGCAGCATTTGCTAATTACTCAGCACTTACTTTTTTGCCTTTAGCTTTAGCTACTACTTCTTCCTCAATGTTACGAGGAGCTGGTGCGTAGTGGCTGAACTCCATTACTGATGTTGCACGGCCAGAAGACAGTGAACGCAGCTGAGTTACGTAACCGAACATTTCGCTCAGAGGTACTTTAGCTTTGATAACCTGCAGGTTGTTACGGCTGTCCATACCTTCCAGCATCGCGCGACGGCGGTTCAGGTCACCTGTAACATCACCCATGTACTGATCAGGAGTAGTAACCTCTACTTTCATGATTGGCTCAAGGATAACAGGTTTTGCTTTCTTACCAGCTTCACGGAAGCCAGATTTAGCGCAAAGCTCGAATGACATAGCATCAGAGTCCACCGCGTGGAAAGAACCGTCGAATACGCGGATCTTCATGCTCTCAACAGGGAAACCAGCAAGGGCACCTGTAGTCATAGAAGCTTCGAAACCTTTCTGGATAGCAGGAACGAACTCACGAGGGATAGAACCACCGAAGATATCGTTCACAAACTGGAAGTTACCTTTACCTTCTTTCAGGAATTCTTCGTCAGCAGGGCCGATCTCGAATTGGATATCAGCGAACTTACCGCGACCACCTGTTTGTTTCTTGAACACTTCACGGTGCTCAATCTTAGTAGTAAATGCTTCTTTGTAAGCAACCTGAGGAGCACCCTGGTTGATCTCAACTTTGAACTCACGTTTCATACGGTCAACGATGATCTCCAGGTGAAGCTCACCCATACCTTTCAGGATGGTTTGGCCTGTATCTTCGTCTGTATTAACACGCAGTGTAGGATCTTCTTCTACCAGTTTAGCGATAGCCATACCCATTTTATCAACGTCGGCCTGTGTTTTAGGCTCGATCGCGATAGCGATTACCGGCTCTGGAATGAACATGTTCTCCAGAACGATCGGATTTTTCTCATCGCACAGGGTATCACCGGTTTTGATGTCTTTGAAACCTACTGCCGCACCGATATCACCAGCTTCGATGAAATCGATCGGAGTTTGTTTGTTAGCGTGCATCTGCATGATACGGCTGATACGCTCGTTCTTACCAGAACGTACGTTCAGAACGTAAGAACCTGCATCCAGGTGACCAGAGTAAGCGCGGAAGAACGCCAGGCGGCCTACGAAAGGATCGGTCATGATCTTGAACGCCAGGGCAGCAAATGGTTCTTTAGCATCTGGTTTACGAACAATCTCTTCGCCTGAATCCGGGTCAGTACCTTTGATCGCTTCGATATCTACAGGGCTAGGCAGGTAGCGGATCACGCAATCCAGCATTTTCTGCACGCCTTTGTTTTTGTAAGAAGAACCGCAAAGCATTGGGATAATGCTCAGGTCGATAGTTGCTTTACGAACTGCTTCGTGGATCTCGTCTTCTGAGATGCTGTTAGGATCTTCGAAGAATTTTTCCATCAGCTGATCATCATATTCAGCTACTGCTTCTACCAGCTGAGCGCGCCAGTGGTTAGCTTCTTCCAGCATATCAGCAGGAATTTCGCTTTCAGTGTAGGTCATACCCTGAGTAGCATCATCCCATACGATCGCTTTCATCGTGATCAGATCAACTACACCTTTGAAGTTGTCTTCAGCACCGATAGGCAGCTGCAGCGGTACAGATTTTGCACCCAGCATATCGCGCACCTGCTGAACCACCATCAGGAAGTCAGCACCGATACGGTCCATTTTATTTACGAAACCGATACGCGGTACACGGTAGCGGTTTGCCTGGCGCCATACTGTTTCAGACTGAGGCTCAACGCCGTCAACCGCAGAGAACAGGGCTACCAGACCATCCAGTACACGCATAGAACGCTCTACCTCAACGGTAAAGTCCACGTGGCCCGGAGTATCGATGATATTGAATTTGTATTTTTTAGAAGTTGGCAAAGGCTTACCCTGAACTGTCGGGAAGTTCCAAAAGCACGTTGTAGCAGCCGAAGTGATCGTGATACCGCGCTCTTGCTCCTGCGCCATCCAGTCCATTGTAGCCGCACCTTCGTGCACCTCACCGATCTTGTGGTTTACACCGGTGTAATAAAGAATACGTTCTGTGGTAGTGGTCTTACCGGCATCGATGTGCGCTGCAATACCAAAGTTGCGCTGTAAGCGTAAGTCTGCCATTGTTGAGTTATTAATTATGAATATTTTTCAAAATGAGGTGCAAAGGTAGGTAATAAATACGAAAGTTGGAAAATTAAGAAATGTGAAAATTGGCGGGATCGAGCCTGATAAAGCGCCTTTTTCCGATAACGCGAGCCAGTCATCATCCATCACGTCCTTATTGGCCCACAATGCATGTGCATTTTTCAAATACGACAATGACATATTCAATCTGTTACCGTAGCACCCCGCGCCTCGATCGTTATCGACCTCTGTAAATTCCTCAACGAATGCGATGAAGTTTTTTTCCAACAGTCAAGGAAAAATAACGCGCAGGCGCCTATCCTTCCGCAATTATCTAGTCAACTTCTTTACACTGCATTTATGGCAGTTTGGTTTGAGTTTGTGTCACAGCATCGTTGACATGCGCGTTCGATGCCTTTTATTTGACAGAGGTGAAACGACTTTTTTGTCTCTAAAAACAATAGTCTTGAACCATCGAATCTAAAAACACCCTAGTAAAGCACTCGCAGCAATGCTTTTAACAATTTCCTAATAAGACAAGGCGGTATATTTGTTCTACAGTTTTAAAAAAATAACAAGGAAGTAGCTTATGAAATCCAGATTAATTCCAGTCATTTTTACAGCTGCGCTCACATCCGTAACGACCATGTTCATTGCGGGCAAATACCAGGAGCATTTGCCTTTTTTAACCACTGCGGAAAAGCAGGCTCAATTGCCTGTGAACTATGCGAGTTACAACAATACCGCGATGGTGCGCAGTACTCCGCCCGCCGATTTCCAGGATGCAGCTGAAGCCTCTGTAAAAGCAGTAGTACATGTTAAAACAACAACAAAAGCACGAGCGGTAACCGCTTACGATCCAAATGATTTTTTTGGGCAGTTTTTCGGTCCGCGCCAATACATGCTGCCACAGCAGATCGGCTCGGGTTCCGGTGTTGTCGTATCGCCCAACGGGTATATCGCCACCAACAATCACGTGGTAGCGGGTGCCGACGAAGTAACCGTGACATTTAATGATCGCTATACAGCACAAGCCAAAGTTGTGGCAAGTGACCCCTCGACCGACCTGGCAGTGCTGAAGGTGAACGAAAACAACTTGCCCTATATGGAGATAGGAAACTCCGATGATGTCCGTTTGGGACAATGGGTATTGGCCGTTGGGTATCCACTAACCCTGGATGCCACCGTGACAGCAGGTATCGTTAGTGCTAAAGGACGCGCGATAGGCATAAACCGCAGCCAATCAAAGAATGCTATTGAGTCGTTTATACAGACTGACGCGGCTGTAAATCCCGGTAACAGTGGTGGTGCGCTGGTAAATACCGACGGCCAGCTAATAGGCATCAATTCTGCCATTGCGTCACCTACGGGATCCTACGCGGGATATTCCTACGCAATCCCATCCAACATTGTAAAAAAAGTTGTGAATGACCTGATGCAATATGGCTCTGTGCAGCGCGCCTATCTTGGTATCGAGTATCGCGACCGCAAAGGTTACAAGCCGGAACAATTGACGGCCTTGGGAATAGACAAAACGGATGGCGTGTACGTGGAAGGCGTTGTATCAAATAGCGGCGCTGCAAAGGCAGGTATCCAAAAGGGAGATTTTATCACCGCCATTAACGGTAATGCTATACGCACCGAGCCGGAAATGCAAGAACAACTGGCACGGTATAAGCCAGGAGACAATATTAGCGTAAGCTATCTCCGTAGCGGCAACACCCGTAATACTACTGTTCAGCTACGGAACGTGCAGGGTACGACAGAAATTGTCAAGCAACCAGGTGCGGTAAAACTCCTTGGAGCTAACTTTCGGACGTTGAACAATGACGAAAAGAAAAAATATGACGTGTCTGGCGGTGTGGTTGTTGAAGACATCAGCACCGGGCTGATCTCACAGCAGACAAATATGAAAAAAGGCTTTGTGATCACCAGCGTGAATGATAAAGCAGTAAGCACTGTTGAAGACATTCAAAATGTTTTGGCCTCCAGCAAGTCAATCCAGATAGCCGGATTTATGCCCGGTTCGCGGGGAATGTACTACTATGGCATCAACAACGTAGACGAAGCCGTGGCTGGACAACAGTAATCAAAAAATCAAACAATTTCTGAAAGCCTTATGTGTCACATAAGGCTTTCATTTTATACCTCAAAAGCAAAGAAATCCGTATTATTACGTTCTGTGTAAAAGCTATGGAAATAGCTATTTTTGCAACCTCAAATTGAATCAAGATAGTGAGACCTGTTTATATTACGCGCCTGTCAAAGTTTTTTCCGAACGACCCGGTTGCAAATGACGAAATGGAAAGTGTGTTAGGAATGGTGAACGACAAACCTTCGAAAGCACGCGCTATTGTATTACGCAATAATGGCATCAAAACCCGGTACTACGCCTATAAAGACGGCGTTCGCACGCATACTAATGCCCAGATAGCTACTAATGCCATCAAAGGTTTGTTTGACGAAAAATTACCTGCCAGCAAATTGCAGGTGCTTGCGGTCGGCACTACCTCTCCCGAGCAGATATTGCCATCGCAGGCTGCCATGATACATGGCGAGCTTAGATTGCCAAGACTCGAGCTAATATCAGCCCAAGGTGCTTGTTGCAGTAGTATGCAAGCGTTGAAATACGCCTACATGTCGGTAGCGAGCGGCCTGAACGATACAGCTGCAGCTTGCGGTACAGAACGTTTCTCGGCCTACCTTCAGGCTTCACGCTTTCAGCCTGAAGCGGATAATATGAGCAAGTTGACAGACAACCCGATACTTGCATTTGAGAAGGACTTTCTACGTTGGATGCTTAGCGACGGCGCCGGTGCTGCGCTATTGCAACCTGAGCCCAATAAAAACGAATTGTCTTTGAAGATCGAATGGCTGGAGATCACATCCTTTGCCGACGAATTAGAAACCTGTATGTATGCCGGCGGGGTAAAGGCGGAAGATAAATCACTTACCGGTTGGAATGATATGGAGATCAACAATTGGACGAACGACAGTGTGTTTTCGCTAAAGCAGGACACAAGACTTCTTGGCGAAAATATCGTTCCTAAAGGTGGTGTTTACCTGGCCGAATTAATGCAAAAGCACAATCTGACTGTGGACGACGTAGATCACTACCTGCCCCATATGTCGAGCGAGTATTTCAAAAACCAGATCATTGAGCACCACAAGCGCATTGGGATGGACATACCCATGGAAAAATGGTTTTATAACCTAACCAAAGTGGGCAATGTAGGGAGCGCCTCTCCGTACCTAATGCTGGAAGAACTATACCACAGTGGGAAGCTGAAAAAAGGCGAACGCATATTGGTTATGGTACCGGAAAGCGCCCGCTTCACCTACGCATATCTTTATCTTACGGTAGTTTAATACTACTTTAGCGATCCATGAAACCACGCATTCTTGTATTGTACTACACCCAATCGGGACAGCTTCGCGACATTCTAAACAGTGTCGTGCACGACATCAAACACGAGGCAGAAATTGATTTTGTCAATTACGAGCCAGTAAAGCCTTTTCCATTTCCTTGGACGGCATATACGTTCTTTGATGCAATGCCAGAAACAGTAGAACGCATACCTTCAGAAATAAAACCGTTGCCCGACCAGGTGATGAACAAGAACTACGACCTGGTAATATTTGGTTACCAGCCATGGTTTCTAAACCCGGCACAACCGGTTACATCGTTCCTGAAAAGTAAATGGGCGTCTATACTGAAAGATAAACCTGTAGTAACTGTCGTGGGGTGTCGTAATATGTGGCTTCATGGACAGGAAAAGGTTAAGGAAGACCTGCAACAAGCTGGTGCTAAGCTGGTAGGTAACATTGTTCTTACTGACACCTACCCTAACCTCGTATCCCTACTTACAGTTATCCGCTGGGCATTTAAAGGACAGAAGGAAGCATCTGGTTTATTACCTGCAGCCGGCGTGCAGGATCAAGATATTTCAGAGTCAAAGCGCTTTGGACATCCAATACTGACACACCTGCAACAAAACCGATTTGATAGTTTGCAAAGCGATCTGCTACAAAAAGGTGCCGTCAATTTAAAACCGGGATTGGTGTTGCTAGAGCAACGCGGAATTAAGAACTTCCGATATTGGGCAAAGTTCATCCGTGAAAAAGGTGGTCCGCTTGACCCAAACAGGAAGGCGAGAGTAAAACTATTTCAGCGTTTGCTGATGCTGGGAATATTTGTTCTCTCGCCGTTGTCGTCACTCACAGCCTCAGTCAAACTGCAATTGAAGAAGAAAAGCCTGATGCGCGACGTTGACTACTTCAAAGGAATTGAATACGAAAAAGGCAGGATCTGATCCTGCCTTTTTGCTATCCGTAATAAGCTATTTCTTCATAACCTTTACTATCTCTTACAGCCCGGTACATACCGGCTGAATTGAAGCTGAAGCAATGATCGCCTCCGGCATTAACCGCTATCAGTCCGCCTTCTCCACCCATTTTCACTAATTTGTCCTTTATGACTGTATCACAAGCCTGTTGCAGTGTTAATCCTTTATACTCAATCAGGCAAGCCACATCGTGTGCAACGACTGCACGCAAAAAGAATTCGCCATGACCAGTACATGAAATGGCACAGGTATTGTTATTAGCATATGTTCCGGCTCCAACTATCGGGCTATCGCCTACGCGACCATAGCGCTTGTTGGTCATGCCGCCCGTAGATGTACCCGCAGCAAGATTACCTTGTTCATCGCAGGCTACAGCACCTACCGTACCAAATTTGTAATCCGGATTAGTAGCAGCTCCTTTCAGGTTATCACCTTCATGATCGAGTTGAGTGAAATCGCTGTCGCGGATCTTTACCCACTGATCATACCTCAGTTTATTAAAGAAATAATCATCAGTCGCCATTTCGAGCCCGCGAGACAATGCAAACTCGGCAGCGCCACTACCACTCAGTAAAACGTGGCCAGAATGCTCCAGCACGTCTTTTGCGAGCTTAATAGGGTTTTTAATGTTACGAACACCTGCTACCGCGCCAGCAGCCAGGTTTCTGCCGTCCATTATTGCGGCATCCATTTCATGCAATCCTTTCTTGGTAAATACAGAACCTCTGCCCGCGTTGAAAATGGGATTGTTTTCCAGTACAGCGATTGCGGCAACGACAGCATCCATGGCATTGCCACCACCCTTGAGTACATCATAGCCAGCATCCAAAGCTGCCTTCAATCCTGCATCATATTCTGCTTCCTGTTGTTTATTCATCATAGCAGGCGTGATATTTCCTGCGCCGCCATGTATAGCTAATGTAATGGGCATTTATTACGAGTTATCTTTTGAAAATTATTGTAAATAAGCAGCTGATATGGTATCGCCATCAGTTTCTACTTCAATATGTTCCTGTAAAGTCGTGGCGATTGAATAGCCAACAATATCAGGAGAGATAGGATAAGATTTATGTCTGCGATCAACCAAAACGGCGATCATTATCTTTTTGGTTTCAAATTCAAGCATTGGCTTCAATGCGTAAAGCAGAGTTTTACCAGAGTTAGCTACATCGTCAACCAGCAGTACTGTTTTGCCAGCCAATTCACCATTGATGGTAATTTCTTCTTTCAATGGTTGTTTCTTGTTCATCTGTATAGGCAGTACCTCAACTTTCAGCTTGCTGATCTCCTTAAGCTTTTCTGCAAGGCTTTTTGCCACAGCAAGTCCTGTACCTTGTATACCAACAAGAGTAATAGCTGTTTCCTGGCTATTGTGCTCCAATACCTCGTAAGCCATGCGCTGCAATTTCCAGCTTATTCGCTCCTTATCAAGTATCAGTACGCGTTGTTTGCTCATAATATTAGTTTGACCGTATAGCTACCACGGGATCCAGCTGTGCGGCTGACCGTGCTGGTATATATCCCGCTAATATACCTACACCGGCAGAAATACCGATGCCTACAAAGAAATTTTTGAAGGAAAGTGTTACAGGAAAATCTGCTCCGTACGTCAGCCCAAGACTCATTAGCAAGACTATTACAATACCTATCAGTCCCCCCATAATACAAAGCGTAATGGCCTCTACCAGGAACTCGGAAAGTATGCTGCCTCGGCGTGCACCAATAGCTTTTTTGAGACCTATCACCTTGGTGCGCTCTTTTACCGTCACAAACATGATATTGGCGATACCAAAAGCTCCCACTATCAGCGAAAAACCACCAATAATGGAACCAACCACATTCACAGAAGAAAATATCATATCCATCTGCTTCGATACCTGACTTAGCTGGTTGATCGAGAAATTATTCTTCTCCCCGGGTTTTACTCTACGTACAGCGCGGAGAATCCCTTCCACCTGGTATTTCATATCCTCCACATTTACACCTTCTTTTGCCTTTACCATGATCATCGGGTCATTGCCCCAGTCCATTGACGAAAGATTTGTGAGCGCCTTAGCTGCATTGTAAGGATAGACAACTGCATTGTCGAAATTAAACCCGGCCATGTTTTGCCCGGATTTTTTCAACACTCCGACAACGGTAAACTTCTTTCCAAGAAAACTGATAGTTTTATCAATTGCATCGCCGGTAAACAGCGTTTTATACAACTCTCGGCCGACCAAAACAACATTGTTACCGCCAGCCAGTTCAGCAGTTGAAAAATACCGTCCATTCTCCACTTCAATATTTTGAATCCTCTCAAAGTCCTGCGAAACCGCAAAACCGGTTATTTCCTCTGCTTCCTGGTCCATGTACTTTACGGTCACCCTGCTTCGGTCATAAATTGCGAGGTAGCGAACACCGCTGGCGTTATGCTCTATAGCACGAAGCTCCATCTCTGACAGTGGCTTACGCTGAAGATATTCCCACCATTTGTATTCTTCGCCCTGTTCAGGCATCCACGGCTGGCGGTTGATGTACAAGACGTCGTCGCCGAGTGCAGCCATAGAAGTACGCAGGTTGCGCTCCATACTGTCGAGCACAGTAAGCACACCAATAATACAAAAAATGCCGATAGTGATGCCTAACAGAGACAAGAATGTGCGCAGCTTGTTTGCCCGAAGCTCCAAAAAAGCCTGGGTGATGGAAGTGCCGATGATCTGCGCGGTGCTGTTCATGAACGGGCAAATTTAACCTTTGGCCAGCAATTTAGCCTATTAGATATGGTGCTTATTGATAAATTTGCAAACGCTGAAAAACCACTCATTGGGTCCTCTATTATCATTCTTAGTCAAAAACAAAACACTCAACTACCCTCTTTTCAGGAAATACCTGATGCTGCGGTTTTCCATGATCATGTCGCTGAACATGCAGATGACCATCGTCAGCTATATGGTATACCAACTGACTCACGATGAGCTCTCATTGGGTTTACTAGGTCTTTGGGAGGTAATACCGGCTTTCGGTTTTTCACTAGTGTCTGGCCCTTACACCGACCACCGTGAAAAGCGGACGCTGCTCCTACAATGCGTTGCTGGATATTTACTGCTATCTGCATTTTATGTAATGCTGGCATTACCTGACTTTCAAAAAAGTATTGGTACGAATACTACGGTTTGGCTTATATACGGAGGGGTATTCATTGGAGGGATGTTGCGTGCCTTTCTTAGCCCATCAAATTTTGCATTGATGGGTTTGATCGTTCCCAAAAGACTATACGCCAATGCAACAACCTGGAGCAGTACAGCCTGGCAGTTTGGTGCGGTGATCGGCCCGTTGCTGGGCGGCAGTTTGCTGGCCTTGAGCGGTTTTACCTGGAGCTTAGCAAGCGTAGTAGGGATTCAGCTTATCGGACTGGCAGCTATAATGACCATACCGCGACTGCCACTGATGATGAAAGGAAAAGAGCCCATCATTCAAAGCTTGAAGAGCGGATTAAAATTCGTATTCAATACACAGGTGATTCTTGCGGCCTTGTCGTTAGATATGTTTGCTGTGCTCTTCGGCGGGGCTGTGGCGCTATTGCCTGTCTATGCCGACGATATACTAAAAGTCGGCGAGGCCGGTTATGGGTTGCTAAGAGCTGCACCCGGCATCGGAGCCATTATCTGCCTGTTTATTCTGTCGTTTGTGCCGCTAAAGACAAAGGCCGGTGCCAAACTGCTGAGCAGCATCGCGCTCTTCGGCATTACCACTATAATATTTGGTGTATCGGGGGAGATTGCGAGTATTGCCCCATTGCCATGGCTTTCAGAAATATTCGGTTTTAATATCTCCTGGGCGTTTCTACTAGCTTTCTTTATGCTATTGCTGGGTGGATTGTTTGACTCGGTAAGCGTTATTATCAGGGGAACCATCCTCCAACTCTATACCCCAGATCACATGCGCGGAAGAGTTGCATCAGTAAACACGATGTTCATCAGCTCATCTAATGAGCTTGGTGCCTTGGAAAGCGGTTTTACGGCCAAATGGATGGGCACAGTACCAGCCGTAGTTTTTGGCGGAATAATGACGCTTGTTGTTGTGGGAGTGACCTACATCAAAGCACCGCTATTGAGCTCCATGAAGCTTGATCCTAACGAGAAGGATAAAACATAAATAGTACGGCTCCCAGAATGCATACAAAAGCAGCAATATAATTCCACTTAACTGGCTCGTTGAGGAACAGCACGGCAAATACTGCAAACACTAACAGCGAGATGATCTCCTGGATAGTCTTTAGCTGAAACGGGCTAAAACCTTCCTGGATGCCGAATTTGTTGTTTGCTGGCACCATGAACATGTACTCAAAAAACGCGATTCCCCAACTGATAAATATGAGTTTGATAAGCGGCATCGAGTCCACCTTCTTCAGATGCCCATACCATGCGTAAGTCATGAAACAATTGGAAATCAGCAGACATAAAATTGTGCGCATACGGCGAAGGTTAAAAAACACCCAAAGTAAATTAATAACCAGCTTTGCGGCATACATTTTTTTATCCTTCGCAATGAACTAATTAATCGAATACTATGTCAAAGCAAAACGGACAGGGTCGTATCGAGCAACCCAACAAGAGGCAGGAACAGAATAAAGATCTGAAAAAGGGTGTGTCGCACGAACCCATGAAAGAACAACAACAGCAACAACAACAGCAACAACCTAAGAAACAGGGTGCTCCAGGCTCACCTGGACGCCAGGGTAATGGTAATGGCCGCAACAAAAAGTAAAAAAATAAAAGCCCTGCAATGCAGGGCTTTTTCCTAGTCTTGTTTCTCAGCTATTCGTTCATTTCGTATCACTACAACTCCGTCGAAAACGTCTATCAATACTGGTTTAGACTTATCTATTTCTCCAGCAATGATCTTACGACTCAGCAGATTGATGATATCCTTCTGAATGACACGCTTTAAGGGGCGAGCGCCATATTGAGGATCGAATCCTCTCTGCGATAGGTAGTCCAAGGCATAATCCGTGAACTGCAGATCTATATTCTGCTTAGCAAGCTGCTCCTGCAGATTTTCCAGCTGAATCCTGATGATACCTTTTATCTCTTTGCGCATCAGAGGGTGGAACATGATCACATCATCCACACGGTTGAGGAATTCAGGACGCATAGTTTGTTTCAGCAGGTCCATCACCTCTTCTTTTGTGGCCTCGACAACAGTATCCAGGTCCTTGCCTTCAAGATTTGCAAAGTTTTCCTGTATGATCTGACTACCCATGTTACTGGTCATGATGATGATGGTATTTTTAAAATTCACCACCCTGCCCTTGTTATCTGTCAACCGGCCATCGTCAAGCACCTGTAATAAAATGTTGAACGTATCCGGGTGCGCTTTTTCTATCTCATCAAGCAATATTACCGAGTATGGTTTGCGTCGCACAGCTTCTGTAAGCTGACCACCTTCTTCGTAGCCAATGTATCCCGGCGGTGCACCTACCAGCCTGCTGACACTGTGCTTTTCCTGGTACTCACTCATGTCTATGCGTGTCATCATCGACTCGTCATCGAACAATACTTCCGCAAGCGCTTTTGCAAGCTCGGTCTTACCAACACCGGTTGTACCCAGGAAGATAAATGAACCTATAGGGCGTTTGGGGTCTTGCAACCCAGCACGGCCACGGCGGATGGCATCAGCAACAGCAACTATAGCCTCACTTTGGCCCACCACGCGCTTGTGCAATTCATCCTCGAGGTGCAATAGCTTTTCACGTTCACCCTGCAACATACGCTGCACTGGTATGCCAGTAGCTTTAGCCACGTTCTCAGCAATATCCTCAGCGTCTACCTCTTCTTTTAGCAAACGCTTATGCTGATCATCCATTTCAGCTAATTGCCTACTAAGCTCAGCTATATTCTTTTCTTCTTCTTTTATCTTACCATAACGTATCTCCGCTACTTTGCCATAGTCGCCTTCACGTTCAGCCTTCTCAGCTTCCAGTTTCAGGGTTTCAATATTGCCTTTTGATTTATTGAGCTTGTCAACGATCTCTTTTTCTTCCAGCCATTTAGCTTTTAGTGTATCACGCTCTACATTGAGCAATGAGATATCCTGGCTAAGCTGTTTCAGCTTTTCCTCGTCATTTTCCCGCTTGATCGCTTCACGCTCAATTTCGAGCTGCCTGATCTTACGCTCCAGCTCGTCCAGTTCCTCGGGCATCGAATTCATTTCCAACTTCAGCTTTGCTGCGCTTTCGTCTATGAGATCGATAGCTTTATCTGGCAAAAAGCGATCGGTAATATAACGTTGTGAAAGCTCCACAGCTGCGATAATAGCATCATCTTTTATACGCACCTTATGATGGGTCTCATACCGCTCTTTTAAGCCGCGCAATATGGAGATGGCGTCTTCTGGAGAAGGCTCATCAACAAATACTTTCTGGAACCTACGCTCAAGGGCCTTATCCTTCTCAAAGTATTTCTGGTATTCATTCAGCGTTGTTGCACCGATAGCGCGCAGTTCGCCACGGGCCAATGCCGGTTTCAAAATATTAGCTGCGTCCATAGCACCTTCCATCGCGCCGGCGCCTATTAACGTATGTATCTCATCAATGAAAAGGATGATCTCTCCCTCGCTTTCTGTTACTTCTTTTATGACCCCCTTCAGGCGTTCCTCAAATTCGCCACGGTATTTAGCTCCGGCCATCAAAGCCCCCATGTCAAGGGTAAATATGATCTTTGACTTCAAGTTATCGGGAACGTCGCCATTGATAATACGATGTGCTAAACCTTCGACTATTGCCGTTTTACCAACGCCTGGTTCACCAACCAATATTGGGTTATTCTTCGAACGACGTGACAGAATATGGAGGGTACGACGGATCTCTTCGTCGCGACCGATTACTGGGTCTAACTTGCCATTCCGGGCTAAGTCGTTTAGGTTCTTTGCATACTTCTGCAAGGCATTAAACTGTTGCTCAGATGTTTGCGAATTAACAGTGTTCCCTTTGCGCAGCTCTTTTATTGCTGTAGTCAGTCCCTTTTCTGTAAGTCCCGCGTCTTTCAGCAGTTTAGCTGTGTCATCATTTACCTGAAGTAAGCCTATAAGCAGGTGTTCCTGGGTAACAAATTCATCGCTAAAGTCCTTTGATATATTCCCAGCCTTCAAAAGCACATTATTTAGCTCGCGACTAACAGTTTGCGCGGGCTCACCACCAGATTGAAGCTTTGGAAGGCGATTGATCTGGTCTTGCAGCTTGCCTTCTACAAAGCCTACATTGACGTCGTTCTTTTTAAGCAAATAGCCAATTGGTCCATCATTGTCATCAAGCAGCGCTTGTAACATATGGGCCGTTTCTATGCTAGGGTTTTGGTTGTTGTACGCCAGTTGCTGTGCCTGCTGCAGCATTTCCTGGGCTTTGATTGTAAAATTATTCAGGTTCATATTCTATTATTCTCCTATCCCTTAAGGCATAAAAAATGTTCCAAACTAACGTTTTATTACAATATGGCAGTTTACCGCAATTTCCCTTGACAACTTGTCGTATTTATTGATTTTCAGCTGCAATTATTACAGAAGAAACCATAATACATGCAATAACAATCAAATAACGTTTACGACACTTGCAATATAAAAACTATGCATTTACATTTGCATGACAATTTACACACACCACATTATGAAGATCGTACTCCGTATTGCACTGGTACTCCTTGTACTTGTTGCAGGTTTCGCCCTCTATGTTCAGTTGGGCTACCGTAAAACATTTGACGAAACCCCTTACCCCACCACCAAGGCCAGCCAGGATCCTGAAATGATCGCACATGGTAAATACCTGGTGTATGGCCCCGCGCACTGCGCCAACTGTCATACAGACAAAGGACAGGAAGCACAAGTGGAAGCCGGCAAAGAACTGCCGCTGATCGGCGGCTTTGAATTAAATATTGGCCCCGGTGTATTCCGTGCCCGCAATCTTACCTCAGACAAAGAAACAGGTATAGGCGCTCTTTCAGACGGCGAGATCGCACGGACCATGCGCTTCAACGTTAACCACCAGGGCGAGGCGATCGTACCGTTTATGCCATTCCAGCAAATGAGCGAATATGATATGGCATGCATCATTTCTTACCTACGCTCCACGCCGCCGGTAAAACATAAAGTTGAGCCATCGGAATATAATTTTCTGGGAAAATTCATCAAGACGTTCATCTTTAAACCCAGCATGCCAACAGAGCCAATCCCAGAGAGGATCGATGCTGATACGACTTCGGAATACGGCAAATACCTGGCTCACTCAGTTGCCAATTGCTATGGCTGCCATACAGACAGAAGCCTAAAAACAGGTGAGTTCATTGGCGAACCTTTTGGTGGCGGTTTTGTTATGGAACCTTCGCCGGAAACAAAGGGCTATGGCTTTGTAACTCCTAACATAACAATAGATGAGACCGGCAAACTGAACGGATGGAGCGAACAGACGTTCATTGCACGCATCAAACAAGGCCGTGTGCATGCTGCTTCACCTATGCCATGGGGCCCTTTCTCAAGAATGAATGAGACAGACATGAAAGCGATCTATCGCTACCTTCAAACTGTTGCCCCGGTTAAGAAAACGATAGCAAAAAGCGTTTATGCTCCTAATGAAATTGAATTGATGCCTAAGCCAAAAGGCTAACAGCAATATTATTAAAATTGAAAAGCCCCTGTGTATGCAGGGGCTTTTGTTTTCAGGTGACCTAGATGGTGGATTTATACTTCTATACCTTTAGGCATTACGATGCGCATACCAGGTACTGAAGTGCCGGCTGGCTTCAACAACGTAATGTATTTACTAACTGAATTGTAGCCGATATATCCGTAACCGTTGGTAGTACGGGCATATGCCGATACAGTGAACGAATAAGCGCAGCTGTGATCAGGAACCCAGTTACCTGACGGAGGAACATTTAGGTTTTGAACACCTACCCAGTTGGGGCCCATTGCCGTGTTGTACGTTTCAGCCTTGATGACTTCGCTGGCGCCGCTACCCCATGCGGCAGTTAACGCATAGCTATGAAGGTTACCCTCCGGATCATGTGCATCAATATTAAACGCAAGGCCGTCAGTGTCGCTGGTGAGTTGTACTATAGCGCATGCACTAACGTTGGCTCCGGCATGTTTTATTGAATTCAATTTCACTACCGGTATTGTATTGTCAATAAACAACGTAAGCGTTTGAGCTGATGTAGGCACCAGAGCATTTGCCGTATTAAAAAACTCAACCTGGAATTGATGCATTCCTTTGTTCAGCGTATTAGAACCAAACTGAAGTAAAAGATCATCAATCGAGAAATCAACAGAAGGCGGCTGCAATTGATAGAAATTATTTGCATCAGGCCCATAGCTTTCTAATACGTAGTCAACACCGTTCCAGCGATAATTGTACCAGGAACTTCTCATATCATCAAAGCTTCCACTAATGCCTTCACGGTGTTTGATCTTATATTTCCTGGCTCCCGCTGCCCACACATTTTGCAGAGTAGTCCGATTACCAATAAGGTTCAAGCCACCTCCAAATGCTGCATTTTCCACGTGGACGTAGTATCCGGCTGCAGTTGTAGCTTTACCCGTTGCGCTGTTTATCTTAGTTGTTGGTATAAGACCAACGCTACCGATAACCGGACCTGCGTCAACAGTTGGCGTAACCGGCTTACGCGAAAAATAGAGGGTATGTAACCCTGCAAAGCTGGTAAAGAAATTAGCAGGCGTGGAATAATCAAAACCAGGAGCTGCAGATGAATGCACTTTTACTCCGAATCTTGTGAAGGGAGGGAATAGAGACGGTGCCAGCGACACATTAAGATGGCTTATCTCAAAACGCAATTTCCAGATCCTGTGCGGCGCAGCAGAATCGGGTGAACTTTCAAATGCAACCTTGCACTTGCTCTGTGTTACTTCATTCAACAAGCCTGTCCATGTGCCAGGGCCTAAATAATATTGACGCCCCATTTTATCAGGCTGACCTGGATACAAGCCGTAATTCACATCAACGTTGGGATTGATGTTACCATTACGGTCGCGATCGAAAGTAAACCAGAAATAGTCTCCGGTACCGGCATCATTGCTGGTATCCTGCACCAGGTCTAGCGCGGCATAAAGAAAGTGCGCATCGTTCTTCAGCAGTAAAAATCCGCCAGGTATTGCCATTTTACCGGCATTTTCCCATACTGCATCGTTGAGTGTTTCAGAAAGAAGAATAGGCGACTGTGCCCACGTTGATAAGACGCTTGACATGATGATGGTTGTTTAAAAATGGTGAAAAGAAATAGTTGTCCCTACAAACGTATCAAACAATTTCGCGCCTGTCAACAACTATTGTAATAAATGATAATTGCTGAAGAGCTTTCAAAACACAGCAGTAGTTTGATAATCAGTTTTAATATTCGCCTAAAAAAAAATAATTGGGAACCGACATTATAAATGAAATCGATAAAGCGGCTATTCCATCAGGTTCTTTAATGTTCGCCCATTCTGTTTAGAATTAATTCATTCTATATTGCTTACCTGGCAGTGCCTTTATTAATCCTTGCATCTCAAGTTGAAGCAAAACAGCCGGTAATTGAGAATTAGCGATGCCCGTTTGGTACAACAACTCATCTGCATGCATCGAATCCTTTGTTTGTAAAAGATCAACAATTTTCTGTTCATCTTCTGATAGTTGAATAAACAATTGCTTTTGCACCGGCTTTTGCTTTTTACCGGTATTCCAATTCATTAGCTCAAGCAGGTCGTCTGCGTTTGTTATCATCGCGGCGACATTAGTGCGTATTAATTCGTTGCATCCTGATGAACGTGTATCGTAAACCCGGCCCGGAAATGCCGCAACTTCCCTATTATAGCTATCTGCGATACGCGCTGTTATCAACGCTCCGCCTTTTATATCGCTTTCAACAACAACCGTAACATCGCTTATTCCGGCAACTATTCTGTTTCTCATTGGGAAGTTTGATCGATCCGGCAAAGTACCAGATGGGAACTCACTCAGCAGACCTCCGTTTTCCATCATTTCTTTTGCTAGTTGTTTATTAGTTGCTGGGTATACTCGATCCAGACCGTGTCCTAGCACACCAACAGTGGGTAAGCCAACTTGTAATGAATATTTATGGGCGAGCGCATCTATACCATGAGCGAGACCGCTTGAAATGACCATATTTTCCTGCCCTTTCAAGCTATTCAGTAACCCCTCTGTTACTCTGTGACCATAATCTGTACTTTTTCTTGTGCCAATCACAGCTACGATCTTCTGCGCATTAAGATCGGTGTTTCCTTTATGATAAAGCAGTACCGGTGCGTCGCTACAATTTTTCAAGCGTTGCGGGTATGTGTCTTCGCCGAACCAAAGAATTTGCACTTGATTCTTCTCAACGTATTTCAATTCTGTTTCAGCCTGCGCGAGCACTTGGGGATCTTTAAACGCTTTCACTCGCGTTTCGGTCAAGCCATCGATCTTCTTTAGCTCCTTCAATGGTGCTTTAAATATTGCAGGAGCATCTCCAAACTGCTCAAGTAATGTCCTCGACCTGCGCGGGCCAATATCCTTAACAAATGTTAATGCTATTCGGTAAAACAGGGTCTCGTTATCAACTGGCAACATATTTGATTGTAACAATTTTAGAACCTACGGAATTTCTAAGGCTTATCTTTGAAACGGAAAATATAAAAAAATGAAGAAAAACATTTTAGCCATTGGTGCTTTGCTTGTGATCGTGCTGACGGCTTGCGCGCAGCAAAAAAAGAATACATCATCAACTACCACGCAAACAACCATCAGCAATAAACAGGCTAAACAGCTAAATTATGTTGGCATGGAACGTACTGCCTGCTTCGGTCGTTGTCCTGCTTACCTTATTGAATTGTATCCTGATGGTCTTGTACGATATACGAGCCGCAATTTCACCGAATACGAGGGAGTCTACGAGAAAAACATCGGCGCACAAAAAACGCAGGAAATAATTACAGACTTCAAAAATTACCGGGTTGATACCTGCCGCAATAACTATGAAGCTTATATTCAAGACTTGCCTGGAATCATCTACACTTTCAAATTCGGCACCACCGAAAAACGCATTACACATGCCGACTTTGGCCCAGGCTACCTAAAAACAATGGCCGATAAGATCGATAAGATCGGCCTGCCGGACAAATCATGGAAAAAAACAGGAGAAGTAAAACAACCTAAATAAGAAGAAAGGCTGCCTAATGGCAGCCTTTCTTCTTATTTAGAAACAACTACAGGTGTAGTTTCTCCTTTTTAGCCAACAATTCATCCACTGTTTCCTGGTACATTTCATCGGGGACACAGCAGTCAACAGGGCATACAGCAGCACACTGGGGTTCTTCATGGAAGCCCTGGCACTCCGTACACTTATTAGGGGTAATATAATATGTATCAACCGCCATAGGTTCATGGCGCTCACTCGCATCGGTATGAGAGCCATCCATTAGTGTAAAATCACCTTTAACAGCAGTTCCGTCAGCGATGGCCCATTCTACTCCACCCTCATATATCGCATTATTCGGGCATTCTGGTTCGCACGCCCCGCAATTGATACATTCGTCAGTTATTTTGATTGCCATTGTTTTTTAGTTTATGTCCCGGCAAATTTACAATTTGCAGCCGGAAATGAAAATGCTATGATTTCGTTAGCTCAGAGAATTGATTTGCTTGTAAAACTTGGAAATTATTTATTATCCGACGATGAGCAGTGGGAAGCCGCGCAATACAGGGCCACAACTATGAACGCGTGGTTTACACTGGATCATATCGAGATGGCGGCCACCAATATCGTCAAAAATTTCCTACAACGAGATAAACTCACCGACTGGATCAAAAGCTATGATTTACCACAAACGCCAAAGACAGTCGGCATCGTGATGGCCGGTAATATTCCGATGGTAGGATTTCATGACTTTCTCTGTGGATTTGTCAGTGGACATAAGCTATTGATCAAACTTTCATCGAAAGACGAAGTACTCATGGCCCATATCGTCAGAAAGCTAACTGAATGGGAGCCAAAGGTTGCGGAGCAGGTGCACATTGCAGAGCAACTAAAAAATTGCGACGCCTATATTGCTACCGGCAGCAATAATACAGCGAGGTATTTTGAACAGTACTTTGCAAAATACCCTAACATCATTCGAAAAAACCGGACTTCTGTTGCAATACTAGACGGGACAGAGACAGAAGAAGAGTTGCACCTTCTGGGCGGCGATATTTTCAACTATTTTGGCTTGGGCTGCAGAAATGTAACTCAGGTGTGCGTACCACGGGATTATGACTTAACGAAACTAATGGATTCGTTTCAGCCATTTGAGAAGCTAATTGAGCACAACAAATACAAGAACAATTTCGACTATTACCTGGCCATTTATTTGCTCAACAAAGTTCACCATTATACCAATAACAGCGTGTTGCTGGTAGAAAATGCATCCCCTTTTTCTGCAGTAAGCGTTGTACACTACCGTCGTTACGACGATAAGCAACAACTCACTAACGAGATGAGCCAAAGTGATGATATACAATGTATCGTTGGCCACGGATTCATACCCTTTGGCAATGCTCAATGTCCCGCTCTGAACGATTACGCAGATGGTGTTGACACGATGGCATTTCTTTGTAGCTTATAAATTTCAAAATAAAAAGGCCGCTTCAAGAGCGGCCTTTTCTTTCTATCTAATTGACTTATTTCACAAGCGACTGAAACTCTTTTTCATTCACTTTCACAGAATACTTCTTCCTGATCTCATCGTTCCACTGCTTCTCCAGGTAATCCTGGTATTCAGCTACAACATAACCACGGGCATCGTCCAGAGACTTTGGAGTTGGCTGATCAAATACTTCGTCCACACGAACCACCTGGTAAGTACCGTCATCCATTTTTTTAGGTTCGGTAGCTTTACCTGCAATAATAGCGGCACGAGGAACTTGCGTGAATTTTGAGAACTCATAGTGACCACGCTGAATGGTAACTGCGTCCGGATTATTGTCAAGATTCATTTTCTTCAGAATATCTTCGTCCTTCAGCTTTTTGTCTGCCATCAACTTTTTACCTTCTTTCAACGCATCCTCGTTCTTGAAACGGTACACAGACCCTGTAAAACCAGGCTCCCAGGTATATTTGTCTTTGCGACTGGCATAAAACGCCTTCAAACCAGATGTGTCGCGAGTTGCCTTGCCCCACACGTTGCGGTCCATCAACTCGAACAACATAATACCATCCCTGTATTCGGTCATCAGGTTTTTGAATTCTGTATGCTCCTCAACTAGCCTGTGTTCTTCTTTATCGGTTACTATAGTCTTGATGTAATTACCGTAGATATCCTTCAGCACTGCAGATTTAGGGCCCATTAAGCGGCCACGGGTCATATTCTCTGCATATTTCATCAGGTCACTCTGCTTGTACTCTACACCACCCAATGCAAATAAAGGCTTGTTCATCTGAAGATATTCATCTGCACTGAACACATTTGCTTTTGCTCCTGTATCGGGTATAGTAGCAACCCTCTTTAACAGCGGATCCAGATTCTCAGGGTATTCTTTGAAACCATTTTTTTGCTTCATCTTTTCAAAGAACATTTCGCGAGCGGTTAGCGAACGCGAGTCGTTGTCAACCTTACGTTTCAACGTCGTCCGCATACTATCCAGGGGTTTCAACGCTCTTTTTTCGATCAACTTAATAATGTGGAATCCATAATCCGTCTGAACCGGAGCCGAAACATCACCCGGTTTCTTCAAAGCAAAAGCAGCTTTTTCAAACTCAGGAGATAACTTACCAACAGCAAATGCCGGTAAAACGCCGTTATCGTTGATAGAATATTTGTCGTCAGAGTATTTTTTTACTAATTGATCAAAAGGAACACCCTGCTTCAACTCTGCCTGGATACTGTCCACTTTTTTACGGGCTGCAGCCAAGCCTTCCTGGCCTTTCGACTTTGAAACAGTAACCAGTATCTGGGCTACCTTTACCTCACCGAGTGCTGGTCGCCTGTCTAGTACCTTAACGATATGATATCCGAATTGAGTGCGGATAATCGGCGATACTTTACCAACAGGAGTGCTGTATGCAGCATTTTCGAAGGGGTATACAGTTTGAAGTGCGGTAATATAACCAACTTCGCCGCCTTTGTCTCTTGAACCGCGATCTTCTGAGAACTGTTTAGCCAACTGGGCAAAATCAGCACCTTTTTTTATTGCTGTCGCAATACTATCGATCTTGCGATATGGAGCAACCGTATCTGCCGAAGTAGCGGTCATCGATGACATGATCATGATGTGCGCAACTTTCACTTCTTCTTTCATCCGGCCATATGCCTCTTCCAACAGCTTATTGCTCAATTGCTCATCTGTAAGATAGTTCCTTGCAAGCTGCTTCCTGTAGTTATTCAGCTCGGTTTCTATCGAAGAAAGCGTATCCAAATGCTGTAACTCAGCTTCTTTCACTTTCATACGAAACAGCGAATAGAGATCAAGATATTCTCTCAACGCAGCTTCTGAATAATCAGGCTTTTTGTTAATACTGTTTTTCTGATAAACCCTTAAAAATTCTTCTTTGCTAACAGGGTTATTGCCAAATGTGAATAAGGTTTGAGCATAACCTGAACTGATGAACAGGCCTGCAGCAAAACATGATAATACCAGCTTTCGCATTGTGTATGTTAGTTGTTTTATTTTAAGATTTAGCTTTTGCTTGTTTACGTTCCAGCATATCGAGCAGAGATACTATGTTGCTATGATCTAACCTCTTACCCCTGATGATCTTTTTCTCATCAAGCAAATATATGACAGGCGTGCTGTAAATATCATAGTCGGCTCTGTATCTTGACGTGCGCTGAGGATCGTGCACATGTATCCATTCTGTTAATCCATCCTTTTTCAATATAGTACGCAGTTCTTCGTCGGTACCGCTGTTTTTCACAGCGTAAATCTTCACGCCCCGGCCTTTTAGTACTGCCTTATACAACGAATCGAGGATAGGCATTTCCTTTTGACAGTGACCGCAATCGGGCGCCCAGAACACCACCAGCGTATATTTTGCTTTCACGTCATGAAGAGAGTGGATCAGCTTGGGATTATTTATATCCGGAAGTTTGATCTCCGGAGCCAAATTACCTATCACGTTAGGCGCAATGCTATGTGCCCGCTCTACATATTTTTGCAATTGATCTCCTTCCAACCACCACGCATCACCCTTCATGAAGTAATTTTCAACCAGGTAAACAAATACGGCATCCATACCCATGATCTTGCTGGTTTCTGCGTTGCGCGTCAACCACCAAAGCGTGTATTTAAAAAGATCTTTACTAGGTCTTGCTTTGGCCAGTAGCATATCGCTTTCCTTGATCACACTATCTTCCAATGGCAACACCAGCTTGTTCATGTATTCGTCAAGTTTGGCGTCAAAAATGGGTGTGTTAATAAGACGATCCTCAGTAAAATCGAATTTATCCCAATAGTGAGACTTATAATACGTGTAATTGAACATGGAATCGATCGTGCCATCTGAGCGTTTATCCTGATCTTTTGGAACTTCCGGCATCTCCATGGCATTGAAAATGTCCGTTAGAAATCTTTCCGGGTGTTTCTTTGCGTAGTCGCGCCTATATTCTACCAGCGACTTTCCAATAGTTTCGTATTTTTTATTGATCGCAGTTGTATCCGTTTTTGTCTTGGCTTTAGCGATCTCCACATTGTATTGTTCCTGTTTTTCACCAAAACCTTTCAGGAACCTCATGTAGTCCAGAAAATCGTCATTTGCCGGCGAGTTTTTGAATTTTAGAGAATAAGGCAATCCCTCAACTGGCGCCGTTATGTCTATCTCATCGCCATTATCCAATAAAAACTCAAAATATGTCTTTTTATCACCTAATAAGATCATGTAAATGCCACCAAGAATGCTATCCTTACTCTTAAAAGAGACTGTACCTGTCTTGTCGAAAAAAGCCGAGTCTGACTTATAAATAGTTGGCAGCGGCTTGCCGTAATAATGCGCCAGGAAAGCAATGCTATCTGTCACCCCAGGCATTTTAACTGTAACGCGGTAGCCATCTTTGGCAAGAACATTCTGGCTTAATACTAATAGGCAAATAAGTGTAAATAACGAGCGTTGCATCGTGTAAGTTTATGATTTTTTCTGAGAATTTGGTGTGTGTCCTGATTCTAATATTTCTATTAGCTGCAGAATATTTTCATGTCCGACTCTCCTTCCCTGGATGATTTTTCTTTCATCAAGTAAATATACGGTCGGCGTGCCGTAAACATCATACAAGTCGCGATAATTGGATGTATGTTTCGGGTCATACACATTCACCCAATCGTTGATCTTTAGTTTATCGATCTTTTCCTTCCATATCTTCAAATCGCTATCTGTACGCACCGCAAATATTCTGACACCCTTATCTTTCAACACAGCCCTGTATAGAGAATCTAGCTTAGGTACCTCCTCGAGGCAACTTCCACATGTTGGCGACCAAAAAATAAGTAACGTGTATTTAGCTTTTAATCCTAACAAGGAATGTTCTTTGTTCTCGAGATCGATCATCTTCAATTCGGGCGCCACATTACCAATCACGTTAGGAGCTATTTTTTGGGCACGATCAACATATTTTGCAAGCATGTCGGAACTTAGCCAGTAAGCATCACCCTTCATATAGTAATTCTCAACCAAGTGGATAAATGCTTCATCCATACCCATGATCTTACTGTATTGTGCAAACTGTGCCAGGTTATGCAGAGTGTACTTGAACAGCTCCTTAGTACCGCGGGTCTTTTCCAACAACTTATCGGCCTCTGCTGAAAACGTGTCGGGTATCTGAGGAATGACCTTATTGAAATACTCGTCGAGCTTACTGTCGTAGATAGGAGTTAATACAAGTCTGTCGTCACGGAAATCAAATTTGTCCCAATAGTGTGCACGATAATAGTCATACGGAAACATTGAATCTACCTTTCCATCAGGAAGGTAATGTTTACCTTCTGGAACTTTGGGCACTTCCATCGCGTTGAAAATGTTGGCTAGTAAAGAACCAGGATATTTTGCTACATAATCCGTGCGGTACGACGTCACTAACTTACCCTCAGCTGCCGACTTTTCGAAAACCAACACCGAGTCAGTTTTAGTTTTAGCCTTCGCAAGTTCTTGTTGATACTGTTGTTGTTTGAGAGAATACTCTCCTAAATACCTGATATACGATATGAATCGATCATTTTCCGGTGAGTTCTTAAAATTAAGCCCAACTGGTAATTCGCTCGCTTTAGCTGTTATGGAAATATCGTCCCCATTATTCAGAAGGAATTCAAAATAGGTTTTCTTGTCACTTAGCAGGACAATGTAAATACCGCCCACAATAGTATCCTTGCTTTGAAGAATAGCCATGCCTGTTTTGTCAAAACGCGCAGAATCTATCTTGTAGATCGTAGGCAGTGGCTTGCCATAATAGTGCGCAAGATATACCTGCGAATCAGCAAGATTTACATCTGTGAATTTAATCCCGACACGGTAGCCATTTCCTGCAAATGCAAAATTTGTTAGACCTGCCAGGAGCAACAGGGTCAATAAAGTCTGTCTCATTCTTGTATTATTGTGAAACCCAATGCCAATCAGGCATTTATGGTACTTGTCCAAAATTAAACAATACAGACAGTCTATCCTAATCTATCGTTTGTAACTTTGCACCTCATTTAACTTAATTTTTGCATTTGTCACGTAAGAAGAAACCTCAGATTAATAATATCACTATTGATGCCTACGCCGCGGAAGGGAAAAGCATCGCACATCTGGAAGAAGGCAAAGTACTATTTGTCGAAAATGCCATTCCCGGTGACGTAGTGAATGTACGCGTAACAAAGAACAAAAAGAGCTGGGCCGAGGGTAAAGTCCTGGAGCTGGTTCAGCCATCTCCTGACCGTGTAGATCCATTCTGTCCTCACTTCGGCACTTGTGGTGGGTGCAAATGGCAAATGCTCCCCTACTCCCAGCAACTGAAATATAAGCAACAGCAGGTCCTAGACCAGCTGCAGCGAATTGGCCAGATCGAACTGCCCGAAATGCAACCCATAATGGGCAGCAAAGAGGAACGATATTACCGTAACAAGTTGGAATTTACTTTTTGCACACACCGCTACAGGACTGTGGAAGAGATACGCGAAGCCGGCGATGCAGTATTCCCTCAAGAACCCGTTCTGGGCTTCCATGCTCCTGGACTATTCGATAAAGTGGTGGAAATACACACCTGCTATCTGCAAAAGGAACCGACAAACATTTTGCTGAACGTACTCAGGAATTATGCCGAGGCGAATAAGCTACCCTATTACGACTATCGCAGCCACTCCGGCTGGCTCCGGAATGTGGTGATCCGCGTCGCCAGAACCGGAGAAATACTTATTAACCTTGTATTGGGATCTGAGGACAAACCAAAACGAAAGGCTATACTCGATCACATGCTGGCCAATATACCCGGTATCACCACACTCCACTATACCATAAATCCTAAAGTAAACGACAGCATTCACGACCTCGAAGTACACACATACGCGGGCAAGGGCTATATCGAGGAAACACTGGAAGATTTTCGCTTCAAGATATCCCCTAAATCTTTCTTCCAGACCAACACTTACCAGGCGGAGGAGCTATATAAGGTGACACGCGAATTTGCCGGGCTTACCGGTACCGAAACGCTATATGACCTCTATTGTGGAACTGGCAGTATTGGAATATTCTGCTCGAAACAGGCAAAAAAAGTGATTGGCATCGAAGTAATAGAGGATGCGGTGAAAGATGCCTACAAAAATGCCGAAATGAACGGACTACTGCATTGCGAGTTCTTTGCGGGCGACGTGTCAGATATCTGCACCGACGATTTTTTTGCAACACATGGCCGACCAGATGTGATCATTACAGACCCCCCAAGGGCCGGTATGCACGAAAAACTGGTTCAGCAGCTATTAAAAATGCGAGCTCCCAAAGTCGTATACGTAAGTTGCAACCCTGCGACCCAGGCGCGCGACCTTAAACTGCTTGACGAGGCATATCGTGTTACCAGGTTACAGCCGGTTGACATGTTCCCACATACACATCATATTGAGAATGTGGCGCTATTGGAACTCCGATAACTATTTATTTAGTGAGAAAGTTGTAATCGCTGAGCAGGCGAAATAACAATTCGCGTGGCTCCAGGTCGGTATCGATCTGGAGTACTTCTTTGATCCGTTGACTTACCTGCTGGATATATTCTTCGTTATCGCTACTGCCTTCTCGCATCTCCAGCAGGCCACGTATGCCATTTATGTCACGATCCGTAAGTTTCATTACTTGCGGGAAAAGCACTTTATAGCCCTTCTCTGAAACCTCCAGGTAAATAGTCTCCTGCAGCTTTGTTTGCTCCCGCTGATCGATAACAATGGTGCCAGCAACGAGGTCGCCGAGACGCTGATTATGGCGGGTAAGTGAAAGCGAGAAAATTGCAGCAGCACCCATGGTAATGCCAATATCGACGATCCGGAAAATCCACCGGAGCAAATATTGGCTTAATGTCGCTTCGCGGCCGCTTATGTCCATAACCTTTAATCCCATTGCAATCTTCCCAACTGACCGTCCCTCGGCATATAACTCCATAAAAAGGTGGTAAGAGTAGGCTGGAATAACAGTCAACAGCATGGTCAACGTATCGCCAAGCGCCTCATTAATACCGGTTACCGGCGCTACAAACCGCAGCATACCGAATATGAAACAATAAATGATGAGCACATCAATGAGCCATGCCAGGAGGCGTTTATGTATAGGCGCCAGGCTGAATTCCAGATCGATATTAAAGGCTGTCGGAACGGTTATTATACTCATTGGCCAGAACAAATGTAAAAGATATTACTATACCTTATAACTTTACTTTCTGCAAACATCATGCGCGAGGGACAGTTCATAAAGAGAAATATTGACCGCTGGAAAAATTATGAGGAGCCAAGCCAGGATCCTGATGAGATAGCGAAAAGGTTTACGTACCTGGTTGATGACCTTTCTTACGCCAAAACGTTCTACCCGTTCAGCAATACGGTTAAATATATCAATGGGTTGGCTGCCCATATCTACCTTTCTATTTACAAGAACAAAAAAGAAAAACGCAGCCGGTTTCTGGGATTCTGGACCACTGAGCTGCCTCTTATTGTTGCCAAACATCACAAGACGCTTCTCTATACGTTTGCGTTCTTTATCGCATTTGTATCAATAGGTGTATTTTCTTCTGCACACGATCAGTCTTTTGTTCGTGCGATACTCGGCGACAGTTATGTTGATATGACCGAACAGAACATTGCAGCCGGAGATCCTTTTGGAGTATACAAAAAGCAAAATGAGCTGTCCATGTTCCTACGCATTGCCTTTAACAATATCAGCGTTGCTTTTTACTGTTTCGCCATGGGCATCTTTGCGGGAGTAGGAACGTTATACGTATTGTTTCAGAACGGATTAATGCTGGGCGTGTTTGAACACCTGTTCTTCAAGCACGGGTTAGGTATTCAATCGCTGCTTGTTGTGTTCATCCACGGTACGCTCGAGATCTCAGCAATTGTAATCGCAGGCTCAGCGGGAATGATCATAGGCAATGCGATTCTATTCCCCAAAACATTTACGCGACTCCAATCGCTTACCCGCGCAGCGCGGGACGCAGTGAAAATCGTTGCAGCACTTGTCCCAATTTTTGTCATTGCCGCTTTTTTTGAAGGTTTTGTAACCCGGCATACCAATATGCCTGCCTGGCTCAGCGTGGCGATACTGGCATTATCATTGCTCTTTATTCTTTGGTATTTTGTCTTTTACCCAAAAAAACTAAGCAGGCGGGCAAGGTTATGACACGGATGAGCACAATTTTTCGATGTCTTACAACGGCAGGATTGTCATTTGCTTGCACATGCGTATTTGCAGCAGCTGATATCGATCGCAAATGGAACGAACTCATCAACGATCCGGCCTTCCATTATCGGGATCAGAAAGAAGCACTACAGAAAGTAGAACCGGCACAAAACAATATTCTGGATAAACTCGGCGGCTTACTATTGACATTCTTCACCAGTCCGACTGGTAAGTTCATCGGTTGGATTGTATTTTTCGTTTTTCTGGCCTGGACCTTGTTTAAGATCTTTACCGGAAACGTTCCACTTTTCGGTAAAAAACCAAAAACCGTACGCGAAACGCCAGTCGAAAACCTTGAAGAAACTCTGGTCAACACTAACTGGGAGCACCATCTTCAACTCGCTATACAGAATGCCGATAACCGGCTGGCAATAAGGTATAGTTTTATGCGTATGTTGCAGCTACTGCAACAAAACAACCTGATTCATTTTGAGGACAACAAAACCAATACTGACTATTATAACGAGCTAAAGCGAATAGAGCTAAAAAATGATTTCAGGCAGCTGAGCAAACAATATGAATATACATGGTATGGACACATCGGAATTTCAGACGAAGCGTACCATACGTACATGAACACATTCGCCAACCTGAAAAGCACTTTGCCACAATCATGAGGTATGTTTTTCAAATAATTGGTTGCCTTGCAGTCCTCATGCTGTCAGGCTGTTTCTCAGACAAAAAAAAGACCAATTGGCAGGTCACACTGGCATCAGACGACAAAAATCCATACGGTAGTTACCTGGCTTTTCAATCGCTTGCGCTATACTTTCCTAACAAACTGGTAGAAACGTTGCCCAGGGGTTTTCGGTATACCTCAATTGACGAGGGAATAAACTCACAGAAAAACCAAAAACAGTTGCTGGTCTTGCTCGGGCTTGACCTCTTTGTTTCAGAAAGCGAACTGGAATCATTGCTATCATTCGCGCGCAGGGGCAACGAGGTACTAATATTCAGCAGTACCTTGGATCCTAAGATCGAAGACGCATTTGGTTGTTACAAACAGGCACGCGGACTGGAAGAAGTAAAACTGTCAGACGAAAATACAGGCCGGCAAAATATCGACGCACTTTCGCTCAAGTTACAAACTAATAAGACCTTTGGATATGAGGGCAGATCTCTGCAAGGCTATTTTCAGCTAAAAAACCTCCCTGCAGACAGCGTGCAAACCGACAATAAATTGTTTTCCACTGTTCCAGATAGTTTGGGATTTTTCAAGAACACGCCAAATTTTATAAGGTACAATATTGGTCGCGGCCATATTGCCTTTCATGCAGCACCGCTTGTAATGAGCAACTATTTCCTCCTACAAAAAAATAACAGGCAATACCTCGATGGCATCTGGCAAACAATACCTAGCGACATTAGCGCAATATACTGGAACGAGTACTTCAAGCACAGTAGTGAAGGCGCTGATCTCGGAGTACTATGGAAATATCCCGCCACCCGTTGGGCACTGATCATAGCCGCCATTACACTTCTCATTTATGTCGCCTTTGAAAGCAAGCGCCGACAGCGCATTATTCCCATCATAGAAAAACCTGAAAATAGTTCAGTATCTTTCATAGAAACAGTGGGGCGCCTGTACTATAACACCGGCGACCACAATAACATTGCCGAGAAGATCATACAGCATTTCCTCGAATGGGTACGACTGAGTTATCATTTGAATACCAATGAACTCAATGAACATTTTGCCACACAACTTGCTCATAAATCGGGCCTTGACATCGATGAGGTGCAACATGTTGTGCGTAGCATTCATAACATCAGGCTAAGAAATATCGGCGTTGATGAGATGACTTTAGTAGCACTACACCAGCAACTCGAGCATTTTTATAATAACCACACGAATACCAATGGACATTCAAGGCACCAATCAGCCACAGCATATTGATACAGCCCCACTCATTCAGCTTGTAGAGGACGTTCAGCAACAGATCGAGAAGGTTGTTGTTGGTCAGCGTTCCATGATAGAATTATTACTTGCCGGATTGCTTGCAGACGGTCATATTCTGATAGAAGGAGTGCCAGGTGTCGCAAAGACCCTGACCTCAAAATTACTTTCAAGGCTGATCAATGCTCATTTTTCCAGGATACAATTTACACCAGACCTGATGCCCAGCGATGTACTGGGAACCAATGTCTTCAATCCGCAAACCGCCACCTTTCAATTCAAAGCAGGGCCTATTTTCGGCAATATTGTTTTGATTGACGAGATAAACCGCGCCCCTGCAAAGACTCAGGCCGCGCTATTTGAGGTGATGGAGGAACGACAAATTACAATAGACGGGCAATCGCACAAGTTACATGCACCCTTCATGGTCATAGCCACACAAAACCCTATTGAACACGAGGGTACCTACCGCTTGCCCGAAGCACAGCTCGACCGTTTTTTATTGAAGATCGTTGTGGGCTACCCCACCCTTGACGAAGAAGTGACCATATTAGAGCGCAGCAATCAGCAACCTATTTCAGAGCTGCTTCAAACCGTTGAGCCAATCATTACTGCACAAGTGCTTCAGTATGCCCGTAGCCAGGTGAGAGGTGTACATGTAGAGCCACGGCTGATAAAATTTATTGCTGAACTGGTGCAGGAAACCCGCAACGATAAGTCGCTTTATATCGGAGCTTCGCCACGTGCGTCTGTTGCGTTATTGCAATTGTCCAAAGCTTTATGCGTACTTCGCGAACGGAGCTTTGTAATACCGGAAGATATTCTGATGGCAGCCCCCGCAGTGTTACGCCATCGTATCAGCCTTACACCTGAAAGAGAAATGGAAGGCATAACAACCGATGATGTTTTGAAAGAGATAATGGGTAGACTGGAAATCCCGCGTTAGATAAAATGTTTAGCTACTACATAGGAAACTTGTTTCTGCGCAGCCGTTGGTTCTTGATGATGGCAAGCGTTGTTGTAGCATTTTTGCTTTCCTTTTTCTTTCCTGCACTTTATGAATGGGTTGTTGCATATGCTGCGCTGGCGGTTATCCTGTCAATTGCCGACTATGTACTTCTCTTTGGGGGCGACAAAACAGTCCGGATCAACCGCGACCTACCGCAACGCTTCAGCCTCGGCGATGAAAACATAATCAAAATCAAACTTACAAGCACATTTCCCTTTGCTGTTAACGTATCCGTCATCGAAGAATTACCGGAACAATTTCAACAAAGGAATTTTCAAAGACACCAAAAGCTGCCGCCAAGACAAAGCCAGGAGCTCTTCTTCAAACTCAGTCCAAAAACACGCGGCGAATATGAATTTGGGGAGACGATCTGTTATATTTCCTCACCGCTCAATCTTCTGCAACGGCGCGTAAAGGCTAGAAATGCAACGACTGTAAAAGCATATCCTTCTTATCAACAGTTGAAAAAATATCAACTGTTGGCGCTGAGCAATACTCCGCAGTCGGGAGTAAAAAAGACCCGGCGTATTGGGCATAGCATGGAGTTCGAAAAGATCAAAAACTATGTTCATGGCGATGATGTACGCACTATAAACTGGAAAGCGACAGCACGCACAAGCAACCTAATGGTGAATACTTTTACTGACACTCGTCAGCAGCAGGTGTATTGCCTGATAGACAAGGGCCGCATTATGAAAATGCCCTTTGACGAAATGACGCTTCTCGACTACTCTATCAATTCAGCATTGGCATTGTCGAACATCGTACTCATGAAGCATGATCGTGCAGGTCTTATCACATTCAGCAACACGATCAATACAGTTGTTGCTGCTGAAAAAAGAACCGGTCAACTTAATTTCATATTGGAGGCTTTGTACCACCAGCAAACCGATTTCATGGAAAGTGACTACGAAGCACTGTCACACTTCTTGCATAATCGGGTAACACAGCGCAGCTGCCTATTGCTATTCACCAACTTCGAAACAATGGCTTCACTCGAACGGCAATTGCCCTACTTGAAAAGAATAGCGTCCAGACATCTTCTTTGCGTGATCTTCTTTCAAAATACATTACTGCAACAAATACACACTACTCAACCTAATACGACTGAAGGTATTTACATCAAAACCATCGCCGACAGGTTTGCTTACGAAAAAAGGCAGATCGTCAAGGAACTAAGGCGACAGGGCATTATTTCGATCCTGACAACCCCGAAGGATCTGACGATAAACACCATCAACAAATATCTTGAACTAAAAGCCAGGCAACTTACCTGATTTGTCATAAAACGGTTTGCAGGATATCATTTTCACGTCATATCTAGTGCCGGCTCTCTGCGTTCAAATATTGGCAATTACCTTTAATTCTGACCCGGACGCCAGCCATATAAGCACGTTCATCAGGGATTATTTTGATACTTCTACTCGCGAGCCTGTTATTTTTATAGCAGGCTTTTTTATTTTAGCAGGCTTATTATCAGATGCATATTCGATTTAATATTGTCTTAGCAGCCTCAGTTGCACTTCTATCTACTCTTTTTGCATGTAAAAAAGAGAAACTGGATTGGCAGCAGGTGCAAAAACTGGAAAGTCACTGCAACCACAGGCTGAACAATATTTATTTTTTAAACGACACACTTGGGTACACAGTTGGCGGATTACGTTTTGATAAATCAACCATCCTTGTTACGAAAGATGGTGGTAACACCTGGGAGCTGCACGACATTCCTGAAGCTGGGAAAAGCATTTTCAATGTGGCTCAAAAACCAACCGGCGAGGTCTATGCTGTTGGATTCGATGGTAAATTGCTTAGAACTACGGATGGCGGCGATAACTGGAGCTTTTTCCAAATGAATAGCTACCAGCCCTACAAAGACCTTACGTTCATCGAACCCTCTACTGGTATTATTATTGGGGGCATCAGCTTCAATTACGGTGTAATGGCCTACATCGATGATCAAAACGATATTTACCGTTACGACACCTTCAACTACGAGCTGAACGATATAGAAATGCTGGACAACCGAACCGGGTATATTAGCGGTTACGGCGTCGTACTTAAAACTGCTGACGGAGCTGTAAAGTGGAAATTGCAGGACATTAAAAACGATAACTTCACGGCAATACACGCTCAAAGTGAAAATGAATTATGGGTGTGCGGCTATAATGGCAGTATTTATTACACCAGCAATGGCGGTGAAAAATGGGAACAATTTCGCTCCGGCAATGATATCAAAAAGCCTCGCTACCGGCTCCTGGACATCTATTTTAAGGACCGTACCAACGGCTGGGCTGTTGGTGAGGAAGGGGTTGTCATCCATACCACAGATGGAGGCCACAGCTGGGACCTATATAAAAAATTTACCAGCAACGCCCTTAGATGCATTACCCAAACTCCCGATGGACAGCTGATCGTCTGCGGCGATAATGGCAGCTTATACAAGCTATTGGCACACTAACACAAATACCTTTAGGCTTTTGCCTGTTTACTTATTATTTTTGCACACATTTTTCCGGTATGTTCGCCGGAACACTTATCATAATTCTAGTATTTAATGCAAGCAACATTAAGCGAACAGGAAGTTGTCCGCAGAGAGAAACTAAGGGAACTACAGGATCTGGGCATCGACCCTTACCCTGCCCCATTGTTTGAAGTTACGCATACTGCCAGCCAGATAAAGGAAACTTACACAGAAGAAAAAAAGGAAGAGTTCAAACAGGTTTCCATCGCAGGCCGTATCATGAGCGTCCGCGATATGGGTAAGGCAAATTTTGCCGTTATCCAGGACAGCACCAGCCGCATTCAGATATACATCAAACGCGATGACATTTGCCCCGACGAGGATAAAACGCTGTACAGTACCGTTTGGAAGAAACTGATGGATATTGGCGATGTGATCGGAGTCAAGGGCTTTGTGTTTACCACCAAGACCGGCGAAACTTCCATACATGTTGAGAAGTTCACATTGCTTTCAAAGGCCCTTCGTCCGCTGCCAATAGTAAAAGAAAAAGACGGCGAAGTATTTGACGCAGTAACTGACCTGGAATTCAAATACCGTCAGCGGTACGCAGACCTGATCGTAAATCCGAATGTCCGTGATACGTTCATCCGCATCACAAAAATGAAGAACGCCATCCGTTCTTTCCTGAACGACCGTGGTGCACTGGAAGTTGATACTCCGGTACTGCAAAGCATACCTGGAGGAGCTATAGCCCGTCCATTCGTTACACACCATAACGCACTCGATATTCCGTTGTACCTACGTATTGCTAACGAACTGTACCTGAAGCGCCTTATAGTAGGCGGCTTCGACTGGGTATATGAGTTCAGCCGCAACTTCCGTAACGAGGGTATGGATCGTACGCACAACCCGGAATTTACCATACTAGAGTTCTACGTAGCATACAAAGACTACCTCTGGATGATGGAGACTACCGAGCAAATGCTTGAAGAGACCGCCATCGCAACCAATGGAAGTACAAAGACGATTGTCAATACCGTTGAGATCGACTTTAAAGCGCCATATAAACGTATCAGCATCTTCGACGCAATCAAAGAGCATACAGGTTTCGACATTAGCCAAATGAACGAAGACCAATTGCGTGATGTATGTAAGCAACTGAGGATCGAAACTGATCCTTCAATGGGTAAGGGAAAACTGATAGACGAAATATTCGGCGGGAAATGCGAAATGCACTATATCCAGCCAACGTTCATTACCGACTACCCTATAGAAATGAGCCCGCTTACCAAAAAGCACCGCGACAAACCGGGCCTGGTTGAACGTTTCGAGCTGATCATTAACGGTAAGGAAATAGCGAATGCTTATACCGAGCTTAATGATCCGATAGACCAGCGCGACCGTTTTGAAGACCAGGTTCGCCTGATGGAGCGTGGCGACGATGAAGCAATGTATATCGACTATGATTTCCTTCGCGCATTGGAATATGGCATGCCACCAACAGCAGGTATCGGCTTTGGAATTGAAAGGCTAGCTATGCTGTTGACAGGACAAGTGTCAATACAAGATGTACTACTCTTCCCGCAAATGAGACCTGAAAAGACAAATGATTAAATAGGAAAAAGCCCGCTGAACAGCGGGCTTTTTTGGTTTATAGAAGGACCCCGTCTTTATAACGCTTCGTTATAAATACTTTTTGTATCAAAAAATGGACTTATCATTCCACATACATTACTTCATACATGTTCTTACCATTTACTACAACAGGTTGGTAGAATGTATCACCATACTGCAGTAGTTTCAGGTCACCTACCTGTACCTCTTGCGCGCCTTCCGGAACGTGCTCTACCAGAGCGCCCGCAGTTGGTGGTACCACCTGGTAACCACTACCACTTTGCTCGTAGTAAGCGCCGCCATAGTAATATTGATTACTAACGCCCTCACCTCCTACTGTCTCGTAGCCACTAGGCAGCTCATTAATGGTTGCACCAACAGGCGCTTGTACCACAGTGTATCCACCTTCGCTAGGTGTATAATACACACCCTGGTCGTAGTAGTAATCATCATCATTATCATCATCGTCATCAGCAATAGCGACGATCGCTGCTGTTGTTGCCAGACCTGCTGCAACGTATCCCCATGGATGCCAGCCAGAACCCCAGCTATAAGGTGACCAGCCATGATAGCCATAACCATAGTGTCCATAATACTGACGACCACCATATCCATAACCCGGACGGCTATAGGCAGCGTTACCACGTCTTACTGCAGTGTTTCTCGTATTACCCGCAATAACCGTTCTGCTTCTATCCACATTTCTTGTGCGATCACCCCTTGAACGATCTACTGTACGATCACCCCTTGAACGATCTACATTCCTTTCGCGGTTGCGGATGTCTGTATTCCTGTTACCAATATTCCTATCACCAACATTCCTGTTGCCAATATTCCTGTTACCGATATTGTCCGGACGGTGTATATTCCTATCGCTACCCAGGTTTCTTTCCCTGTTACCAATATTGCCACGATCCGTTGGGCGATTACCGATATTACCTGGACGGTTACCGATATTGCCGCGATCCACCGGGCGATTACCGATATTACCACGATTCATAGCTGGCCTTTGTGCAGGACGAGCTCCACCACCAACTCCACCACGACCAGCACCAACGGCTGGCCTTTGAGCAGGACGCTGCATTGCGGGTCGTTGTGCAGGACGCTGCATTGAACGTGCGGGCGCTGATGGTCTTGATGCCCTCGATGGACGAGCTCCACCACCAAATCCGCCACCACCGCGACCACCGCCGCCGCCACGCATTCCACCGCCGCCACCGCGGCCACCACCACCTCGGCCGCCACCGCGACCACCTCTTTGAGCCATAACGTCAAGGCTATCCAACATCAATACCGTAAATAATAGAAGGACTATCTTCCCGATGTACTGTCTACTTATTGTCTTCACTATTCCCATAACCCTTAGTTTTTTGCAGTATATGCAATGTACATGCCTCCGCATGTTATAACCAACTTAAAGCCGCTGTGGCTTGCTAATGAAATAGATTGTTTGTGCAAAATATCCTTTGAAAATTAATGCGGGCAAACATACCCTGTTAATTATTCGCCTCAGCCGTTTAGCTATTAGCGCCAACAATTACAATAGTTTGTATAGACCTCACTCTGGTTAATAAATAGATAGAGCAATTGCTGGGCGCTTCTTAACTTTATTTGATGAGATCGATATTTTTTGCAGCATTGCTTATGGCATGTTTCTTCGATAGCAAGGCCCAAACCTACCGCGACAGTATAATTCTTCATCGTCAGCACTATAAGGAAGAGTTCGTCACTGAGGAACGTAGTCCACTTAAAGGGAATGATACCGCTTATCTAAGATTTTTTGCTCCTGATGAGCGGTTTAAAGTCAATGCTGAGCTAACGCTGACACCTGATGCAAAAGAGTTTGACATGCCAACCCACAGTGGCAAAAAAAAGCTGTACAGGCAATACGGACTACTAACGTTCAGGTTGAAAAACAAAACCTGTAGCTTGCAGGTTTTCCAAAGCCAGGCCCTCCTCAAAGATCCAAAATATAAAGACCACTTGTTCGTACCATTTACCGACCTGACAACCTACGAGGAAACATATGGCGGAGGTCGCTACATCGACTTATCTTTAAAAGACATCAACAACGGAAAGATCGCGATCGATTTTAACAAAGCTTACAATCCATACTGTGCCTATGCAGATGGGTTTAACTGCCCGATACCGCCACGCGAAAACCGACTTCCTGTTTCAATAAAAGCGGGAGAAAAACTTTTTGGCAAGGGAACTGAGCATTAAACAACGACCATAAAAATTCTCGTTTCATTCGTCCAGCTCTCTAAGCAGTCAGGAAACTCTTGGGAAAAGTTATAAGCATCCGTAAGTTTATGCAAAGACCAATAACAGATAAAATGGGATAACAGGGAGAGACTTCCCGCAAAAGAAAAAAGAGACGCAATGCGTCTCTTTTTTCTTTTTATAGTTCCCAATGAGCTTATTTAATGCCCAGTTTAGTTTTTACCAGCGGAAGGATATCATCTGTTTCTTTTGCGTACAGCAACACGTTTGAACTTGTATCAAAAACATAGTCGAAACCTTTTTCCTTAGCAACGTCTTTGATCGCTTTATCAGCTTTTTCAAGAACAGGTTTGTAAAGTTCTTCTTTCTTCTTGCCTACTTTCTCTTGCGCGCTTTGGTTGAAACTTTCGATACGGGCTTGCAGATCCTGGATCTCTTTCACCTTAACCTCTTTCACTGCGTCTGACATTGTTTTTTCACTCGCCTGATATGCCTGCACTTTTGACTCATACTCTTTACCCATTGTTTGCAGTTGCTCCTGGAAAGTCTTAGCATATGCTTCGGCATCTGCATTGGCTTTCTTGATCTCAGGCATCGCCTGCAGCAATTCGGCAGAATTGATGTAGCCAAATTTCTGAGCGAAGGTCATGCTGCTCAACAATAATCCGCAAGCGAGGAATAATACGGTTTTTTTCATTTTTATAATCTGGTCTTTATTAAATTGGTATTAGGTGCAAATGTAATTTTACCGGTGCAAAGTAAATGCCATTATTTGTTTATTCCAAGCAATTTTAACACATCGTCGCTTCGGTCAAGCTTAGGGTCTGCGTAAAATATACTAATGCCTGCGGCCTTATCAAGTACCAGGTCGAAGGCCCTGGAGGTAGCCATTTTTTGGGTGGCGTTGTATACTTTATCCTGAATTGGCTTTACAAGTTTCTGGCGTTCTTTGAAAAGATCACCTTCGTAACCAAACCTTTGGCGCTGCAAGTCTTTTACTGCTTTCTCTTTTTGCACGATCTCGTCCTCACGTTTCTTTCGCATATCGTCGCTCAGCATCGCGCGCTCAGCCTGATAGCTTTTATACATGCGCTCTACATCGGCCATGCGGTTGTCTATCTCTGTTTGCCAGGTTTTAGACAATTGGTCGAGCTTCGTCTGGGCATCTTTATATTCTACCATCCTGTCCAGGATGTACTTGGAATCGATAACACAATAGCGCTGTGCCGATGCCGCAATGGTAACACCAAGCAAAATAGCAATGCTCAAAAGTAGTTTCTTCATAGCTGTCTCCATTTTATGCTTCGCAATATAACTAATATCAATCAGGTTCAAAGCCAAGCATGAACGTAAAGCTGGCGATGTCTGTCAGCCTGGTGGCACCTGTCGACCTATTGAAACGATCAAAACCAACACCATAGTCAAGCCCAAGCAAACCAAACATTGGCAGGAATACCCTCAGACCCAGACCCGCTGAACGATTAAGCTTAAAGGGATTGTATTGTTTGAAATTGTCCCATGCATTGGCAGCTTCTACAAAGCCAAGACCATAGATCGTAGCTGTTGGACTCAGCGAGAATGGATAGCGTATCTCGGCGGTGTACTTGTTGAAGATCGTTGCCGCACTTGCATAGGGTCCGCTATAACCACGCTGCGCAATGATGTCCCGACCAATAAAATAGTTCTGACCGCTAAGACCATCGCCACCCACCTGGAAACGCTCGAACGGAGAGAAGCCAAGTTGAGGATTATAGTATCCCAGGAATCCGTATTTGGTTGCCAGTTTGAATACAAGGTTGCCGCTTATTTTTTGATACCATTCTGCGGTGAAACGATATTTATGATACTCTATCAACTTATACTTTTCGGCAGTTGTTTCACTCTCATAATCCCTGTCGCTAAACGCGCTGTATGGTGGAGTAAACTGGAAGGTAAAGCTGATATTTGAACCACTACGGGGGTACAACGGCTGGTCAACAGAATAACGAGCAAGAACTAACTTGAAGTACAGGTTATTACTGATCCCGCTATCAAAACCAGATATTAGGGTATAATCCTTCAAACGGTAATTCTGATAATTGACACCGTAGGTAAATACGAAGTTGTCATCCGGCCATTTCACACGCTTGCTTAGCGAAACACCACCACCAATTAACCTCAGATAAGAAGAATTAGGATCGGCTCCCGTAGACGCGCCAGACAGCCTTGTATAAGCCATGCTGGTAGTCAGCGCATTCGGCTTGCGACCACCCAGCCAAGGCTCTGTGAACGAAAAGTTCAGTGAGTTGTAATATGCACCGTTTGACTGATAGTTAACCGAGAAGCGCTGACCATCTCCCACCGGCAGCGGATCCCAGAATTTTGGTTTGAAAATATTGCGCAAAGAGAAGTTGGTGAATGTCACGCCAACGTTACCATAGAACTTTACGCCACCACCAAAACCAGCAGAAAGCTGGAGCTGGTCGCTTGATTTTTCAACTACAGTATAGTCTATATCAACAGTACCATCTTCTGGATTCGGCCTTGGTTGAATGCCTATCTTTTCCTGGTCGAAGAAACCAAGGTTCGCTATCTCACGGTTTGAACGGATAAGATCTGCACGGCTAAATTTATTGCCAGGAAGCGTGCGCAATTCCCTGCGGATCACATGTTCATTGGTACGGTCGTTACCTGCAATGGTTACGTTTCGGATAGTAGCCTGCGGACCTTCAGTGAGACGCATCTCATAGTTAATGGTATCATCGATGATCGAAGTCTCAACGGGGTCGATGTTAAAGAACAGGTAACCATCATCCATATACAGACTGCTGATGTCCTCTCCACCTTCAGGGCTTAACACTTTACCCAGTCGTTTTTCCAGCAATTCCTGGTTATAAACGTCTCCCCTTTTTATGCCAAGCACTCTTGAGAGCTGTTCATTGCTGTATTTGGTATTACCCTTCCACTGTATATCGCCGAAGTAGTACTTGCGGCCTTCTCTTACCTCGAGGTCTATATTGATGTGCCCATTGGATAATTTATACACAGTGTCCCTTACAATAGAGGCATCGCGGTACCCAAGCGAGTTATAATGATCTACCAACGATACTTTATCATCTTCATATTTATACTGGTCGAATTTCGACGAAGAGAAAAAGTTGTACCTGAAATAGGGATCAACCGCATTCAGTGTCTTAGACAGCGATAGAAAACCCAGATCTTTAACATAGGTGCCAAATGAGCGGCTATTATCCTGGTATAAGCTTATCTCGTCGGCAGGATGCAAAGACAACCGTGCCATCTCTTTTGTCGACCTGAAGGTATGTTTCAACTTCAGATCGGTAGCCTTCGAGTTCCCGGCAATATTGATCTGGTTGATCTTGGTTTTTACACCCTTATTAATGTCAAACGTCAATATCACGGTGTTGGTGCCACCCGTATCCACCCTTTCTATGACATTCACTGCCACATCGCCATAGCCTTTGTCGGCAAAATACTTTTGTATCCTGGTTACAGCATCTTTCTTGGTGGCATCAGTTACCACCTTAGAGCGCACAAGATTCACCTTGTCTTTCAACTCTTGCGCTTCGCCCTTTTTAATGCCTTTAAAATTGTAACGGCTAAGGCGTGGACGTTCTTCTACTTTGATATCGAGGAAAACCTTGTCTCCGATAGTTTTGGATATACTAATGCTTACATCCGAGAACAGCTCCTGGCGCCATAAGTTGCGTATCGCGCGCGATATTTTATCATCGTTGGGAATTCTAACCTTATCCCCAACCGACAAACCGGTTACAGTAAGTAAGAGATCTTCGTCCAGGTATTTGATACCAGATACGGTAATACCACCGATCTCATATTCCCGGGCTCTTTCTCCCGTTTGTTGTGTTTTTCCGCCCATCCCGCCAATTTGAGCATTCCCCTCGATGGAAAAACAGAGAACAGTTGATAGGAATAAACAATAACGCAAAAAATTATGCATGCTGGGGAGTAGTTTGGATTTGTTCGCTGGTTTTGCCAAAACGACGCTCGCGTTGTTGGTAGTCCAGTAAGGCTTCGTATAAGTTTGGTTTGCGGAATTCAGGCCAATGTACAGGGGTAAAATAAAACTCGGCATACGCAAGTTGATAAACAAGGAAATTGCTGATCCTGTATTCACCACTTGTACGTATCATCAACTCTGGGTCGGGGAATTCTGCAGTATTCAGATAAGAGTGGAACGTCTTATCGTCAATATCTTCGGGCTTCAGCTTGCCTTCCATCGCATCTTTCGCCAGCTTTTTGGCTGCTTCAACTATCTCCCAGCGTGAACTATAGCTTAACGCCAATATTAAGTTCAGGCCATTATTACCGGCTGTTATCTCTTTAGCCTCAGCCAACTCTCTTTGACAAACTTCCGGCAGGCTTTCAATATCGCCGATCACATGAAGTTTAATATTGTTCTTTTTCAACTCCTCCACCTCTTTTCTTATGGTATTAACGAGAAGCTCCATCAATGCATTCACCTCCTCTTTGGGACGATTCCAGTTTTCAGTAGAAAATGCATAAAGTGTCAGGTATTGTATGCCGATCTCAGCACAGCCATTAACGATCTCGCGAACGCTCAACACGCCTTCGTGGTGCCCGTAAACGCGGTCCTGACCGCGTTCTTTTGCCCAGCGACCATTACCATCCATAATGATGGCAATATGCTTTGGCAGTCGGGTACGGTCAATGGATTGAAGAATATCCATAGTTATTATTAAGAATACTGCTTTTTATAAAAGGTGTGCAAAGGTACAAAAATAGCAGGATGCTCTATGTATCAAAATTGGTACCTATCAGTTTAACTCTTATTTAACTGCCTCTATTTATAAATACCACAAAAACAAATACATACAAACGGTGTAAACAGGTTAGCTCGTAATTGCTTATCTTTCTATAAATAAATCGATATGATAACCGAGCTGGGTCAACAATTTAGCATCATGTGCGATTGGATACGTGAAATACGGGATGTTTCTGTACAAGACGACCGCATGAGATTTCGCCGTAATATAGAACGAATCGGTGAGATCGCAGCCTTCGAGATCAGCAAACACCTGGTTTATGAAGAGGTTACAGTGCAGACTCCAATGGGCGAAGCAACCTGCTTCCAGCTAGAGCAGCAGCCGGTACTAGCCACCATATTGAGAGCGGGTATTCCGCTCCATCATGGCCTGCTCAATTATTTTGACAAAGCCGATAACGCCTTTATTGCTGCGTACAGGAAGCATCACAGGGATGGATCTTTCGAAATTGAACAACAATATATTACAAGTGCCGAGCTGGAGGGACGCCCACTGATCGTGGCCGACCCTATGCTGGCCTCGGGTTCGTCGGTTGTGTTGGCGCTGGAAACGATGACCGAAACAGAAAAGCCATCGCAAATACATGTAGTTTCAGTGATCGCCTGCACCGTAGGTATTGAAATGGTGAAGCGCAAATTTCCCGAAGCTTATATCTGGGCCGGCGCCATCGATGAGGAGCTAACTGCACGCGGTTACATTGTGCCTGGACTGGGTGATGCGGGCGATCTGGCCTACGGAACTAAAATGCAAGCATAACCCCAACGAAAATATTATTTTATACCGTCTTGCATAATAATAGAATTCTGCTTATTTTGGCTTTCGGAAATTTAAACTAAACATCATAAACGTTACCCAGATGAAGAAAATATTACTTGGGGCGAGTGCAGCAATGTTATTGGCAACTACAGCTATGGCTCAAGATCCGCACTACACTCAATATTTTGCATCACCTCTCACCCTGAACCCGGCGCTGACAGGTCTTACTCAGTGCGACCTACGTCTGGCTGCTAACTATCGCAATCAGTGGGCGAGCGTTTCTACAAATCCGTACATCACTGGTACTGTGTCGTTTGACATGGCTACTATGAAGGATAAACTAAACAATGGCGATGCCGTTGGTTTTGGTGTTATCGGCCTGTTCGACCGTTCTGGTCTGGGTGGCCTCCAAAACATCACAATTGGCGTTTCTGCTGCTTACCACAAGGCGTTTGGTGTTGAAAAACAGCACACTATTTCGGGTGGTATCCAAGGTTCACTGGTTCAAAAGAATATCGACTTTACCAAGCTGAAATTCGAAGACCAATTCGACCGCATGACTGGTAGCACTCCTTACAATACCAGCGAAAATGTAGGCAACTCAGATCTTACTTATCCTGACTTCAACCTTGGTTTAATGTACTCTGGCCGTGTTTCTGACCATGCTACAGCTTACGCTGGCTTGTCAGTTTACCACCTGACTCAACCAGTTGAATCTTTCCTTGGCGAAGATCACAAGATCCACTCTCGCTACACAGGTTACCTGGGTGGTTCGTTCGATCTGAATGAAAACATCGTACTGTTTGCGAGCGGTTTATACCAAACACAGGCAGCTGCCCATGAAATTCTTGCTGGTGCTGCTGTAGGTTTCGTACTGAACCCAGGCCACGATGAAGAGTTCGTTAAGAACACCCTGCTGTACCTGGGCGGTTGGTACCGTTACGGCGATGCAGTTTCTCCTTACATCGGCTTCGAATGGTCTAAAATGAAACTCGGTATCAGCTATGATGTAAACGTATCTAGCTTCTCACCTGCTACCAACGGTAACGGTGGTTATGAAATATCGCTGATCTTCAACGGTTGCATCAACAAACGCGAGTTTACACGCACACCAAACGTGTCTTGCCCTCGTTTCTAATCAACCTAACGATATAAAGAAAGCCCCTGCAAACGCGGGGGCTTTTTACTTATAGTCCTTTCCCTTTGCTTACGTAGGGATTATCTCGGATATAAAACCGGTACAGTGCTAGCGCATCTTCTGCCGCATAGGCCACTCCTACCCGCGTGGCGGATACAATATTGCCGGTAAAAACCTTGATATTTCTATCCTCTATCCATATTTCGGGTCCTTGCAGAGACTTGCCTGTATGGCGGGTATGTATTCCCAAAGCCATACTCATAGCGCCTGGGCCGGCGGTTAAAGCTGGCTGAAGTTTCTCTTTCTTTCTTCTCTGCAACATGTGGTCAATACCTTCCAATGGCTCAACAGCTCTTATCAGCACGGCGTGTGGCACATCGGCCATATGAGTGACTACGTTAAATAAATGGTGAATCCCGTAGCACAAATACACGTATGCTACCCCGCCCTCCTTGAACATCGTTTCGGTACGCGCAGTGCGACGATTGCCATAGGCATGAGAAGCTTTATCAAATTCGCCGGCATAAGCCTCAGTTTCCACGATCACACCCGAAGTCAGCACGCCATCAAAATTCGTTACCAGCACCTTTCCTAACAGCTCTTTGGCTATCCTAACTACATCTTTCCGGGTGTAAAACGACTGCGGCAAAATCATGCGCCAAAAATATGGATTTGGCACAGGTTACAGTAAAGCAGTATTTTTAGCCGTTATGAATAAGCACGCAAGAGTTTACCTGGTACCTATCCCCATTGCCGAAGGCATCAATGGTACGCTATCGTCGCAAGTACTGGATGTAACCTCCGGGCTTAAACACTATTTTGTTGAGAACATTCGTACCGCCCGTCGATTCTTGCGTTCAATACACCCAACGATTGTTATCGACGATATCCAGTTCTCCGAGATCGACAAACACAATGGCCCTGAATTAGGCCTGCTCCGGAAATGGCTAAAAGAAGGCCACGTTGTAGGGATAATGAGCGAATCTGGTTGTCCCGGTATTGCGGACCCGGGTGCTGAGCTTATAGCAGTTGCACAGGAGAATGGCGCCGAAATCATTCCTCTTGTCGGACCCAATTCCCTGATTTTAGCTCTTATGGCCTCAGGCCTCAATGGACAAAGCTTCTGCTTCAACGGATACTTGCCTGTAAAGGAACCAGCACGCAGCCAGCGTATCAAACACTTGGAGCAGCAGTCAAAGAAGGAAATGCAAACACAGCTGTTTATCGAAACGCCTTACCGGAATAACAACATGCTCGATGACCTGTTGAAGAATTGCCAGAATAGTACCCGCCTTTGCATCGCCCAGAACATAACAGCTCCCAACGCCAGCATCAAAACAAAGTCGATGGCTGAATGGAAAAAGAATAAACCAACATTGGAGAAAGTCCCGGCAGTATTCCTTTTCCTGGCTTAATAATTACCGGCGTCTTTTACATCCTTGATGCCATCAACTATGTATTGACCAGGTTCTGCGTTGGTCTTATCATAGTCTTCTCCGCGCCAGGGAAGGTTGCGGCGAAATTGGGTATAATGTAATTTTACGCGCTTCCCAAGGCAAGCTTCCAGGCTATCGGCCAGCTGCTCGTCTGCTACACTGAAATAAAAATATTGGGAGTTGATCATACCGCCACGCTGGCCAAAGCCCAGCTGTATCAATTCACCCTCATGTGTCTTGAAAACGTTTCCTTTGCGCGAGAACTTCTGCAATATGCCCTCCCTATAGCCATCGCTGTATGGATTGTAATAATACCAGTAAACATATCCTGCAACAGCAAGACCGACAAACAACATGAGTAGATAAACGAATCTCATACCATGAAATTAATAAATCTATTTTACGGTTCGTCCTTTCCATTTATATACTCCAATAAAACCGAGCAAACCCGCACTAACTATGTAGGCGATATGCAACGGCTGCAGGAAAGGGAATAACAATAATTCTTGCGTTTTGTTGTAAAATTTCGCGACAGGATACAGGAACCAAAGCTCAACAATGATCTTTACAATTAACATAGCAGCGCCAACTATCAAGAACCAGGGATAAAACAGCCCAGCTATCAACAACGCAGCTAACGAGAAATTGAACAGGTAAACCAGCGAAAGGATGCCGGTTATCTTACTATCATCATATTTACCTGATTTTGAGGCCCAGCGTATACGCTGCTGAAAAAAACTTGTCCAATCGGGTTGCGGAGGTGTTCTAACGATCGCTTCTTCTGCTTTGAGATAGCCAATTTTACCAGGGAAGGCAGCTTGCATTTTCACCATTAACAGGTAGTCATCGCCTGAGGCCAGGTGATCAACGCCTTTATACCCTTCAACCTGGTTAAAGGCATCTCGCGAAAATGCGAGGTTGGCTCCATTGCTCATACTTCCCAGGCCAAGCCTGTTGGCCGCAGCAGTTATCCCCTGCATACTCATAAAGTCTAACGACTGGAATAGCTGTACAAAAGAACCATTTGTAGTAAAATCTACAGGGCCGGCTATCATCACTGGCTTTTTCATTTCATAGAATGCTGCCAAATGTCTTAGCCACGATGGCGACGCGACGCAGTCCGCATCCGTGGTAATGATGAGCTCACCATTACTATTTGCAATACCAGCCGACAGCGCAGCTTTTTTGTATGCAACAGTTTGCCCTGCAGCTACATAATCAGCAAGGGCAATGCAGCGAATATTCGGCTGCCCAAACGACTCGACAATCGCCGCTGTATTGTCGGAAGAATGATCGTCCACTACAATAACCTCCAGTAACTCGCGCGGATAGTCTTGTGCGAGCAACGACTCAATGCAATTCCCAATGTTACGAGCCTCGTCACGCGCTGGTATAATGACACTTATTCTTATAAATGGACTATAGCTATCCTCCACTTTGAACTGTGGCTGCAAACGCCACCCACGCCTGTATAAAATCATCAGGATGACGTAGCTAATGGTGAACGACAGGCAAATAATTTGCAGGATAAGCATCAGGTTAACAGGCATTTAGCCATTACAGGCAGTGATTCAGAATCAAAAAAACGATGGCCTTTCTCCAAAATATGCAATTCCACGCTATCCAGTTCGTTCTTGAACTTTTTTGCCAGCGGCACTGGTATGATGCGATCGTAGCTACCCATGAAGATGTGCACCGGAACGTGATGTTTCCGAATCACCATTCTCAACTTTTTGCTATCCGGTATCAATTCACTCATGCCCGGCCATACCCGAAGTAAAAAGTTTCGTGCGCTCTCGGTTTGCAGGTATTGCATCGCAAATTTGTACCGTGACTCGTCCAGCCATTTGCGCCTTCTTGCAAACTCTATGAGCCCCATATACCGCTGGGGGTCTGTAAGGAACCTCCGAAAGATAGTGCTGCCCAGGACTGTTCGAGTCATAAAATAATAGAACGGATTAAACGCGAGGCCGTCGGGAGCAATGAGCAGGACTTTATCTATAAGACCCGGCATCAGCTCTACAGCTTTCAAGCACACACGCCCCCCCATGCTATAACCCATAAGGCACAGGTCGTCCACCTTATATTCGGCCAGCAGGAATTTCACCAGTTGCTTTAGCTGGGGCACATCAAACCGGCGTAGTTCCGGCCATTCACTTTTTCCATGGTGCGGCAGGTCGATCGAAATGATTGTGTATTCTTTACCCAGGTAGGCCGCAAACGGCTGAAAGATCTGCGCTGCATTGTTATAGCCATGAAAAGCTAGGAGCAATTTTTTACCCGAACCCATAGCCAGGTAATGCAGCTGTTCATTGCCTAATGTGATATATCCCGATAACGTATGCATCGTGCCGCTCAAAAATAAAACATTAGGCTGACCAGCGTCAGGAGGTTTAACATTTACTGAGCACGATTTTTGTTTAGCTTTAAATAAACAATCTGGTTGTTTATGGAAACTATGATCAACACACAGCAGGGCGGTGGCTTCCTGGTTCACCCTTCTGACTCTGCCAATACCTTCACGCCTGAAGATTTTACAGAAGAACAGCGGATGATAGAGGCCACTTGCCGCGAATTTCTCGATAAAGAAGTACTTCCTCATATTCTTGATATTGACAAACAGCAACCGGGTTTGATGCCTTCGCTGCTGGATAAAGCTGCTGAACTAGGTTTACTCGGAGCCGCATTCCCTGAGCAGTATGGCGGTCTGGGCGAAGACTTCGTAACGGCCACGCTGATCACAGAAGCCTTGGGTGGCGGACATTCGTTCGCAGTGGCTATGGCTGCCCATACTGGTATCGGTTCTCTGCCTATACTCTATTTCGGCAACGAAGAGCAGAAGCAGAAATACATGCCCAAGCTCGCTTCCGGCGAGCTAAAAGGCGCCTATGCACTCACTGAGCCTAACTCCGGATCTGATGCGCTTGCGGCACGTACTACCGCTACACTCAGCGAGGACGGCAAACATTATGTACTCAACGGGCAGAAGATCTGGATCACCAACGCTGGCTTTGCCGATGTATTTACGGTCTTTGCCAAGATAGATGGCGATAAGTTCAGTGCCTTTATCGTGGACCGCAATACGCCAGGCCTGAGCTTTGGCGAAGAAGAGCACAAAATGGGTATTAAAGGCTCCAGCACCCGCCAACTGTTTTTTGAGAACTGCAAAGTGCCGGTAGAGAACCTGCTGGGCGAAATAGGGCGTGGCCATGTCATCGCGTTCAACATTCTGAACATAGGCCGGCTAAAGCTTTGCGCAGCAGCCCTTGGAGGTGGCAAGCGTGCTATGAACACGACCGTAGAATATGCAATTACCCGTGAACAGTTCAAAACTCCAATAGCCAATTTCGGTGCTATACAACACAAACTGGCCGAAATGGCCATCAGGATATTTACTACCGAGAGTGCGATGTTCCGCAGTGCGAAATGGATAGACGATAAAGAGAAAGAACTACATTCTGCAGGTAAGCCGTCAGAAGAAACCCTGCTAGGTGCTGCGGAAGAATATGCTATTGAATGTGCCATGATGAAAGTGATAGGTTCTGAAACATTAGACTACGTGGTGGATGAAGGCGTACAAATACATGGTGGCAATGGCTTTTCTGACGAATACAATATCTCCCGCTCTTACCGCGACAGTCGCATCAACCGCATATTTGAAGGCACCAACGAGATCAACCGTCTGCTGACGCTTGACATGTACCTGAAACGCGCTATGAAGGGCCGTATCAACCTGATGGCGCCTGCAATGGCTGTGCAAAAGGAACTGATGAGTGTACCTGAATTTGGTGAAGAAAGCGGTCCGTTTGGCGCAGAACTGAAGGCCATTGACAACTTCAAAAAAGCCATCCTGATGTGCGCTGGGGCCGCCGTACAAAAGCTGATGATGAAAATAGAGCATGAGCAGGAATTGCTGATGTACCTCGCGGATATGGTGATGGACACCTTCCAGGCAGAAAGTGGATTGCTGCGTGCAATGAAAATGCAGACCAACGGAAACGAACATGCTAAGCTGGCGCTGGATGCCACACGCGTTTTTATAGCTGATGCTGCGGACCGCATCAACCATGCCGGTAAAAATGCCATTAACTCGTTTGCTGAAGGTGACGAACAACGTATGATGCTGATGGGACTAAAACGTTTTACCAAAACAGATAACTTCAACACCAAAGACGCCCGCAGAAAGATAGCCGCAGCAGTTATTGATAAGCGCGGATACTTTTTCTAGATTTACTCTCAGATAAGAGTAACTCATTTCTATGTCGAACGTCGAACTATTTACTGAGCATATCAGGAAGGGGTATAGCTTTAAGGGGAATTTCATTGCACTGGGTAAGCCCATGCTTGATGGAGAGTTGATAGGCACCACGGTTGCCGCTCCACTGAAAATGATGAACCGCCATGGCCTCATCAGCGGTGCAACCGGCACGGGTAAAACCAAGACCTTGCAGTTGCTGGCCGAAGGACTAAGTGACTCGAGTGTGCCAGTGCTGTTATTGGACATCAAAGGCGACCTGAGTGGCATTGGCGCAGCAGGAACACTCAATGAAAAGATAGCGGAGCGAATCAAACAATTGGATTGCGATTTTATCAGCAGCAAATACCCTGTAGAATTATTGACCCTGAGCAACGAACCGGGAGTAAAACTACGCGCCACGGTTACCGAATTTGGCCCTGTGCTACTGTCAAGGATACTCGGCCTCAATGCCACGCAGGAGAGCATCCTATCGATGATCTTCAAGTATTGCGACGATAACAAGATGCCTTTGCTTGACCTGGAAGACCTGCAAAAAACTCTGCAATGGGCTGCTAACGAAGGCAAGAAAGAACTGGCCGCTGCATATGGCAATATATCGGCAGCTTCGGTTGGTACAATTATGCGCAAGGTGATAGAACTCCAGCAGCAAGGCGCCGACAAGTTCTTCGGGGAACGCTCGTTTGAGGTGGACGACCTGATGCGTATATCCGATGATGGTCGTGGGGTTATCTCGATAGTACGCGTTACCGACCTGCAGGACAAGCCGAAACTGTTCTCGACATTCATGCTGCAGTTGCTATCAGAACTATATGCTACCTTACCTGAAGAAGGTGACATTGAGCAGCCAAAACTGGTGATGTTTATAGACGAGGCGCACCTCATATTCAATGATGCATCGAAGGTTTTGATAGAGCAACTGGAAACGGTCATAAAACTCATTCGTTCAAAGGGCGTAGGTATCTTCTTTTGTACACAGACACCTACCGATATACCGGCGTCTATACTCGGTCAGCTGGGTATGAAAGTGCAGCATGCGTTGCGGGCTTTCACTGCCAATGACCGAAAAGCCATTGTGCAGACCGCGGCCAACTATCCCGAAACAGAGTACTACGATACGAAAGAACTGATCACTCAACTGGGCATAGGCGAAGCTTTGATAACACTACTAGATGAAAAAGGTATTCCTACTCCGCTGGTACATACGGTGATGTATCCACCAAAATCACGCATGGGTGTGCTAACGAAGGAAGATATATCCGAGTTGGTAAGCAATTCTCCATTGGTAGCGAAGTATGAAGAACTGGTAAACCGCGAGAGCGCCCACGAGATCCTTAGCAAAAAGCTGGAAACGGCAGAAGAAGAAGCTCCGGCAAGGCGAAAAACAGCGGCAGCTAAGGAAGAAAAAAGCGTACTCGAAGAGCTGGGCGACAATACTGTGGTAAAGAGCATGATGCGCACCGCCGGCAATACGATCGTTCGCAGTTTGTTAGGGTCGTTAGGCATTGGTAGCAGGAGAAGGAAAAACTGGTTCTAGGTTTTATTTCGTGAGCAAATAGCACTTTCGGTGCAGTCGCCCCTGGAAGTCGAATGGCGTGGTTGCTGCTGTAATATCTTCTATACTTGGCGTAGGTATGGCATCCCTATCCAGCTCAAAACCGCGATAATTGTTGCTGAAATAGATCTGGCCGCCATCAGTACAACCTTTTAGTAGCTGTTTCAGTAGCCATACATGGTCGCGCTGCACGTCAAACTCTTTTTCCATGCGCTTGCTATTGCTGAATGTGGGCGGATCGCAGATGATAAGATCAAAAGTGTCGGCGGGGATATCTGAGATAACCGCCATCACGTCATCCTGCACAAACTCATGTTTATCCTCATTATAAAGCTTGTTGTACTGCATATTTCGCTTAGCCCAGTTGATATAGGTACGCGACAGGTCGACTGAAGTAACGCTTTTTGCTCCGCCGTGGGCAGCATAAACGCTGAAAGAACCGGTATAACAAAACAGGTTGAGCACCCGTTTACCTTTCGCTTCTTCCCTAACCATGTTGCGGGTAATACGATGATCAAGAAACAGACCTGTATCGAGATAGTCGGTGAGGTTGATGATGAAATTAAGACCGCCCTCCGGCACAATGCGTTCTACCCGCTCCTCGCTGAACTTTTCATACTGCCCCTGGCGACCAGCTTTGCGCTGACGCTCCTTCATAAATATGGTGTCCAGCGGTATTTCCATTACCTGGGCTATCACTTCTTTACAAGCTGCCAGCCATTCTTCATGCTCCTCGTCCTCCATACCATGGCGACGCTTATACTCTGCTGCATGAACAACATCTTTATAGAGCTCGATAGCAAAAGGGAACTCGGGCAGGTCGTGGTCGTAAAAGCGGAAACAGGCTACCTCCTGCCTGCGCGCCAGCTTGCTGTAATGCTTATACATTTTCCGCAGGCGGTTTTCGAACATTGGTAGCTTGGCAGAGAAATCGCGGGACATTGGCAGTTATTTCAAGGGTTAAAGGTAGCTCGCAGTTCCAAAACCATCACATCAAACTTTAACTCATTCGTTGTAGACTTTGTAGCCAATTCGCGCCAACCTTATCAAATTCCATTCTCGAGTTTCGACAATTCGTTGATTAACAATATTGTTGCTGCGGGCTTTGTTGTCGTTTGTTGTCGTTTTTGACATCTGCACATTTCGCTGCATTTGCCTCATCAGATCTAATTCGCGTTTTAACCCATAAAATTACAATTACAAAAATACAACAATAAATCGGAATGAGAAAAACGATTATGGTTTGATCTCCCCCACCACCATTACCTCAGTAGGTGTAGGATTACCGCCTTCTTTCTCGAGAGAGATAGCGAAGGCCTGCCCGTTTTGTATGCTCATAGGCACCTTTTGCATAGCGCCTGAAGCGATCATGTCAGAAGACAGGACACCCATGTCCACGGGCTTTCCATCCTGTATTACCCAGAGTTGGTATTGCTTGCCCTGTGGCGGCATCGGCATATCCATCAGCGAAACGTATGTTTCCCCTTTTGTCTTGTTATACATCGCCATACCCATCATTTTCTTACCAGCTTGTGCGCTACGCATAATTACCGGCTGCATATTGGCATCCATCAGCATAGCCCGTTGACGGTCATACATATCTAACCTGGCTGACAGTTGCTGTTGCTTGCTATTGTTTTTCAGCATCTCATCCTTCATAGCCTGCATCTCTTCCCCGCTCCGCCGTTGGTTGTTCATCAGCAACACATTAGTCAGCAAGCTTCCGGCAAGTGCCACCCAAACTGCAGCACGCACCCAGCTGGTACGACGTTCGGGCACGGTCACAGGAAGATGAATAGCTTTGGGATTAGTTGGAATTGACGGCCGGGCGATTACCGGGCTATTGGGTTGTATTGCCGCCCAAATATCTTCCTGCATACCGGCAGGCGGCGTTACCGCATTGGCCTCAGCATATTGATACATAGCGCGTTCTATCTCCTGAACCTCGGCAGCAAGCTCAGGATACTGTGCAATATTGGCCACTACGGCAGCACGCTCTTCTTCGCTAAGCGCTCCCAACACGTAGGCTTCCAATATTCCCGATTCTATGTACTCTTTTATGTTCACTTTATTACCTGCTAAATTGCTGTCTTAATGTTTGTATCGCATTACGCATGCGGGTTTTAACAGTGCCCACCGGTATATCGAGCGCTTTTCCTATCTCTTCCATGGTATAACCTTTAAAATAGGCCAGCTCCACTATCGCTTTATGTTCCGGCTTTAGCTCGTCCACCAGCTTTTTTAGTCCAATCGCATCCGTATTCTGTTCCGTTTGTAGTCCACCACCAATATTATTTACGGTCTCTTCGTCGCCACGGATTTTGCCTTTCATTACCTCCCCTTTTGATCGAAGCTTGTCGATCGAGCTGTTGCGCGCGATGTTGATCATCCAGGTATATATCCTTCCCTTTACCGGATCATACTGCTGTATGTTGTTCCATATCTTCACAAACACCTCCTGCAACACGTCTTGGGCTGTCTGTTCGTCCATTACTATCCGTTTGATGACACCAAACAACACGGCTGAATACTGCCTGTACAGGTAGTTGTAGGCTTCCTTGCTTTGCTGTTTCAGCAAAGAAACCAGTTCCTCTTCCGTATATGTTATTGCTGTCTGCACGCAGTAATGGTCTATAAAAATATAGTTTAAAACATAAAAATCGCAATAGGCATCCAATAGAGAAAAGGGGAATTAGAATTCCCCTTCATTGCTGTTTTGATTTTGCCTGTCAGTCTTAAGGCATTAGCACATGATCAACCACATGTATTACGCCGTTGCTCTGGCGTACATCGCTGATAGTCACTTGTGCTATTGCGCCTTTAGCGTCTTTTACCCAAAGCTTTTTGCCTTTCTGCATCACCCAAAGTTCTTCTCCCTGTACTGTTTTCAGCGTAGCCGTACCATTGCCTTTTTTTACCCATTCCATCAAAGTAGCCGCATCCAGGTTGCCAGGCACTACATGATAGGTCAGCACGGTTGTCAGCTGGCTCTTGTTCTCAGGCTTCAGCAGGTTGTCTACTGCCCCTTTGGGCAGCATATCGAATGCTTTATTGGTCGGGGCAAATACAGTAAATGGCCCCTCGCCCTGGAGTGTTTCTACTAGTCCCGCAGTTTTTACTGCTGCTACCAGTGTTGTATGGTCTTTAGAGTTCACGGCGTTCTCCACAATGTTCTTAGTAGGATACATAGGCGCACCACCCACCATTACAGTTTTTTGCGCTGTTGCCGAAGCCATAAACGCAATGGCCATCACCGGGATCAAGAAGATCTGTTTCATAAGATGTTTTGTTTTTGGTTTGTTTAAATCGGTTGATAAGAACATCTACGAAGCTTTTTTGAGAACGGTTTTTCCAGGAGCTGAAGAAATTTTTCAATGTCAAACCGGCAATTCTAATACTTTGAGAAGCCAGCATTATTACATTAAGGCAATAAATATTTTTATTTTTCCGGCAACGCAGGCAACCCTTTGCGTTGAATATGCATTTATAATAGTGTAAGTGCGACAAAAAACACTTAGCGTGAACGACACAGTAAACGAGCTACAACTGACAGAAGCTTGCTGTAAACAGGACCCGATGGCCCAGAAAAGGCTGTACGACCTGCACGTGGACGCTATGATGATAATTTGCTACAGGTATGTACCAAATAGGGAGGATGCAAAGGAGGTGATGCTGGATGGTTTCTATAATGTGTTCAAGAATATCGGCAGTTTTCAATACATAGGCGACGGCAGTCTGAAGGCCTGGATGAGGAAGATAATGGTGAACCAGTGCTTAATGTACCTAAGGAAAAGGAAAATGGTTTTTGCAGATGCGGATACAGTAAACGATGAAACAGCAGGCGGCGACGACACGATTGGGCGGCTGAGTGCCAAAGAGATCATCAGGCTGATACACACCCTGCCGGATGGATACAGAACGGTGTTCAACCTGCATGTGTTTGAAGAAAAGAACCATAAAGAAATAAGCCTGTTGCTGGGAATTAGCGAAAGCACCTCGAAAACACAACTGCATAAAGCAAAGAAGCTGCTGCAAAAGAAAATATTAGAGAACGTATAAACAGTCGCGGTATGAGCAATGATTATAAAAGACTGAAAGAAGAACTGGATGGCACCGACCTTGACAGCATCCTCCCTGGCTTCGACCGCGAGGCCAGTTGGAAAGAGCTGTCTCCACGACTGAAGAAGACGCAGAATAAAACCTTTGCATGGCGGTATGCAGCGGCATTAGTGGCCATTATTATCGTCGCGCTGATGGTGAGAATACAGATGAACAAACCAAACGTTAATGAGCAGGTTGCGAAAACAGTGCCCGTGGCGACCATGCCTGCAGCTGTTGATACTCATACTGCCGCAACACAAACCAAAGTTGAACCGATACCGGAACCAATAACCGTGGTTGCTGCAAAAAAAGCCACCACACATAAAACAGCCCCGGTGCAAAAAATGGTACAACCGGATTCACAACCGCTGCCTGTTGAAGAGCATATTGCCAATACCCAGCCAGATCCCGTACAACCGGAGGTAACAGACAATGTAGAACAAACAGTAGCAACGGTGAAGCCTGTAATAAAACGTCCTAAAGCCATACACCTGCTGGACATAGACAACGAGAACAGGCAGGCGGTGATACAAAACCGCAAAGAGTTGCAAGGTTTGTCACAGCGTATAGTGAACTTAATACCCGGACGACAATATTCAAATACTGACAACGATCGCAAACCTTCGTCACTCTTCAGAGCTAACTAAACTTATAATCGACAACTTATGAAACTGAAATTAGCGATGCTCATCGCAGGGCTGTGTGTATGCGTACAAACGGCACAGGCGCAAGACGATGAGATATCCCGCACACCGGTAACCAGCGAAAAAGACATCAACAAAACGCTGTTTGACCTGGACACGCTGGATGCCAGCTATTACTTCCGAGCCAACTTGCCTGACAACAACTACCTGACCATAGAATTTAAAAAACTGGGTTACTGGCCTGACAAAGGTTTTCTGAAACAGGTGGTTTCTACCGCAAGGGAAGTAGCAGCAAATGTTGCGGATTCATTTAAGAGACCCGGTACATCAAAACGGATCGACATCAATATCCCCATCAGCTATGAACCGCTTACTGTAAGGACAACAGAACATATCACCGAAAGCAACGTAGTGGTGATGGATAAAGGCAGTAATATGCCTCTGAAGATCGGGATGGACACGATCAGGGTGTTGAAGACTTTTGCAAAGATCCCACATAAGCACTACCCTTCGCTCGTACAGGTTCAGTACACTTTCATCCTTAAAGATCTCGACCAGATCAACACTCTTTTCAACGAGCAACTTGTAGACAGTGTAGAAACGGCTTTTGATAACCTGGTGCAAAAGAAAGAAGACAAATGGATGTTCCCCAACGCATGGTATAACGGCCTTGATGCTGTGTACGACCCCTATAACCCAAAAGCCAAAAAAGTAATGACCACAGAAGGTGCAGGCGGCATGTTCAATGGGATTGATGCAGACTTCAACATAGGCGCGAGTTTATTCAGGAACGACCTGGCGCCCAATCTAGGTGTTGGGCTTAATTATAAATGGCTGATGCGCGACAGAAACTACATGTTTTTCGGTGCCTCAATGTCAATGCTGGGTCTTTTCGATAGGGTCGGGAATAAAATAAATGCTTACGACCTCACATTTATCAACTTTGAATGGGGATCGATATTTACCAAGCAAAATACTATCCTACCTCTTTATCGTAGTTCAATAGGTGTCAGGTACCTGCTACACGATGAGTTCACGCACCCTACCGTCGGCCGTGACGGCTGGGGGTTCTATGGCAAATATAGCCTTTCACGCTCCACCAGTATCAGCATGGACTTATATTTCCTCGAGCCGGAGGAGACAACGGTTGGGGTCACCGTCTTATTTAAGATACTATAAGCAAAAAGGCAGCCCAAAAGCTGCCTTTTTGCTTTATTATAATTGGGTTAGTGTTCTCCTGCTTTGCGCTTCAGCACTCCACCGGCGGCTTCTTTAATTGTATTGGTAAATACAAAAGCTTTGGGGTCGATTTCGTGTACCACAGTACGCAGCCTGCGCACTTCGAGGCGGGTGATGACACTGAATACAATGTCACAATCTTCGCTTACCTCAAAACTGTCTTTCATAAAACCACGCTCACCTTTGTAGACGGTGATACCGCGACCCAGTTTCTTAACAAGCGTTTCTTTTATCTCGTCGCTCTTGCCTGAAATAATAGTAACTCCGGTGTACTCTTCGAGACCTTCAATAACGTAGTCGATAGTACGCGTAGCTACATAGTAGGTAAGCATTGCGTACAGTGCTGTCTCTAAATGGAAGTGTAATGCCGCTATTAAAAAGATAATAGCGTTCATGCCCAGAATGATCTCGCTAATGGTAAAACTGCTGCGCCTAAGCGTATATAATGCCAGCACTTCCATGCCATCTATCGCGCAGCCGCCACGCATACCCAGGCCTATACCAAGCCCCAGGAAGAAACCTCCAAACATGGATACCAGCAACTTGTCAGCGGTAACTACCGGATATGGAATAAACAACAGGCAAGCTGCTAACGCTACAACACTGGCCAGGGTCTTTAGCGCAAACTTCTTATTCACCTGCACAGCGCCCATGATAATGAACGGAATATTTGCCAGTATGATTATATAGCCGATATTCAGGTGGTAGATCTCATGCACCAGCAGCGAAATACCGGTAACACCACCATCGAGAAACTGGTTAGGGACAAGGAAACTTTTCAATGCAAATCCGGCAATAATGACACCAGCCAGGATATATACTACATCGTGAAGGGTTGCCGGTAGCTTATTGAGTGGGTTCAGACTGCCGCGCTTTTTACCTTCTCCCGCACCAGCATGAGATTTTCTTCCTTCTTGTGCTTCCGCAGCTGGAGGGCTGTAGCGGTGAAGTAGTGATGTTTCTCCAAAAAATCGACTTGCAGCCTGTTCCATTCGTGTTCTGTATTTATGACCTTAAAGGTTTTTAGTTCGGAAAATAATTGATCGCCTATCGGAAAGAAATCATCACGTCCCAGGTAATCAAGATCAGCGTCACAGATTATCTGCTCCAGCAGGTTTTGGGGTTGCTGTGGTATCCGGGTGGCTATGACCATACCACAGATCTTCTCTATCTGCTCACGTGTATAGCCAAAGCCGGGAAGGTATTGCTTGCACACTTCACACGACAGCTTCTCGTGCTCTTTCTGGCTGATCAGGAAACCGGAATCGTGAAATAACGCTGCTGTAAGCAGAAGTTGCAGGTCTTCACCCCTCACCCCCTCTTCCTTTGCAAGATAGCCGGCTGAATCATAAACGTCCCGTATATGCCCCACACTATGGTAAGTGAGATGTGCAGGTAGTTCCTGCGTAAGTTTATCCAGTATGAAAGTTTTGACTTCGTTGAATTGCATGAGAGGGCTTTTCGTTAAGACAAACTGCCGGCCATGGCCGACTCTTTTTTTCCTGATACAAAATACATTTCAACCATACCCTTGTGTTTGGCCATCATCGGGCCGCGGGATATGCAATTGAACCTGTGTCTAATAAGACTGTGTGTAGTATGGGAAATATTGACCATGCCTGGTTCACCGTGTTGTTGCATGCGAGCAGCCATGTTTACGGTATCCCCCCATATGTCATAAGCAAACTTTTTGACACCAACCACACCTGCAACTACCGGACCAGAGTGTATACCGATGCGCACCTCAAAAGCCACTCGTCCCAGGTTTTTCCTTTTCTCAGACAGCTCATTAACCGCGGCCGCCATTTCCAGGCCAACGTTCACGATCGTCACGGGGTTATTAGAATTAGCTACCGGCAAACCTGACACACATATGTAAGCATCACCCACTGTTTTTATTTTCTCCACGCCGTATTTTCCTACTATCCCGTCAAAGGTTTCAAAGTACTCATCGATGCCTGATACCAGCTCTTCAGGCGAGAGATCTTCCACAATTGATGTAAAATCCTTGATGTCGGCAAACAGCACGGTAACGAGGTCATAGTTGCGTGCTGTGGTCTTGCCGGTTTCCTTCAACTCTTCCATCACCTCGGCCGGCAATATATTCAGCAGCAGCTCTTCAGAACGGTGTTTCTCCTCTTCAATGATCTTATTCTTTTCCTTCAGTATACTCAGCGCCTTATTCTTCTCGCTATCATACATGTTCACCACCATGAAGATAATAACCAGGTGACCGGCCGTAGCTACTACTGTCTGAAACAGCCAGTATTTAGGATTGAATTGCGGAACAAATTCATATCCCTGTCCCTGCAGCACGCCATAAGTAACGATAATGCTCACCCCCACAAAAAACCAGAACACGGCCGGTTTACGCCCCAGGAAGAAGAGGGCCATCAGGCAGCAAACCGCCAATATTTGCGGATCTGTCGCAGTATGGAACACCCCACCACTCACATACATAATGCGGGTCTCGGCCAGGGCCATTGCGGCAATATAACAGTTAACCAATAGTGGCAGTTGCACACCGCGCTTCAGCAGAAATGGTAGTGCGATATTTACGGCGGCAAAGGCAATGATCACAGAAAGTGCCGCATAATAATCCAGCCACACTACCTGCGGTATATATGCCAGGGCATACAACGCACTGATGAAACAAACCGAAACAAATATCCTCTGTTTTCGGTACTCCCATTCGTCGGTTTTTGCCTCGTGAGGCACAAACGTGCTAAACCAATCACCTGATCGCATAAGCGAGCGCTCCTTTTCGTTTTTGGTACAATAAATATATATAGTAAATATCGAAAACTGCACAGCCAACGTACAACGTTGTAAGGAAAGGGATGTGATAATGCAGCAGGAATGCCACACTGGTCAACCCTGTACCCAGGAATTTCGTCCATGCTGTAACAAGCGAGTTACCCTCAAACCCGGGTACAAATACCAGGTAGATAAACGATACCGACATAATCAGGTTAATGATGTAGGCATCGAATACTGCGATAGGTATATCGTAGTTCGTCATAAAAAGGTACTCGGCGGTGAACGCCATAACCAATCCCACCAGGAACAGCGTTTTGAAGTTCTTTTTTATGTACGGATTACGTATTTGCTTATCACCATACCTGAAGGCATGTATGACAATGTAGAGATCCAGCACCAACCATCCTACGTAGCCGAACACTACGGCCTTGCCCATATCTGGCAGAAAGAAAAAAGCGGCAGTGACCTCGTAGCCAAAGTTGAGGCAGATGGCCACTACAGGAACACCTATAGTCTTCTTTTTTATGATACCGCGGATGGTGTCGATATAGGCCCATACCCAAAACATCGCGGCACAAAAGAATATAATGACCACCGGCAGTTCATAGTAGGTTGTATCAACCCACGGATGCGGCGTGCGGATGTAATCGACCAGGTTTTGTATGTGGTCGGTAGGAAGTATGTGGCGAGTTGTGTCAGTAAATGGCATGTGATATATCTATGATTAGTCTTCTGTCGGTTTAGTTACGGTATCCTTACCAGAGATCTTCTTCAGCTCTGCAATAGTCCAGCCAATAACCTGCCCTACAAGAGTAAGCAGCGGACGTTTCATATCTTTGTACGGGAGTCCTTTGTCGTATCGCTTCTTATCATGATCGCGGGCATTTTCCAGTAGATCCGGCTCATGCAGGTTCCAAATAGCACACTCATCCGCTTCTTCACCCGATACTTCGATGATACAATTAACGGCGCGGCGAGCTGCTTCATTGGCGCCTTCCATAGTTGCCAGGTCGGTAAATGTTCGCACATAGTCGCTTGCCAGGAATAGGTTCTCTATCCGGGTGTAGGCTTCGGGGCGCAGGGCCCAGGTATGCACCCTGTTCACCAGCAATGGCTCTTCATTCCTCAAAAGCTCTGGATGGTCTTTAGCCCGCGACGGATGAATATCGGCGTCTATGTGCCAATACTCTACCATGTCATCGCGCAGCACTTCCGTGCCGCACACGTTGAGGCTTTTTTTCAGCTGTGCCCATACCTCTTCCTTGATCTCCTCCAGGCTCTCGCACTTGGAAGCGATTTTGTTTGTCGGCGGCAGTCCCGGCTCATCCCAGTTCGATATATCAACTGAAAGAATGCCTTTCACCTTGCCGTTGCCTCTTTTTTCAATATCATAATCTCCCCAGAATTGCATCTGCGAAATAGACGTGAGTGCCCAGGGAGTATCTGCATAAATGCAGTGTCCCTTCCCTACTCCTACATCCTCGTTGAGGTAAAACTGTATCCCATTCATCCATGCTACAGAGTCTGCCAGTTTGCGTATGCCGTCCAGCGTCATGTCATACTCCACCATATCGTCGGTCATCAGTGGTGCTGCTACTTCAACCGGTACTGCCAGGATGTAATAATCGCCTGTTACTTTTTCGGGTGTGCCGCCATCAAAGCTTATCCACGCGCCCGTTATCTTTCCATTCTCAAATTCGAGCTTAGTACAGCTCGCTCCGGGCCGGTAATCAACACCATTTTCTTTAAGGTGATTTAACCACGGTGTCAGCCACACATCGTTGGTAGGGCCATTCAATACCCTGTCTGCCTGTATTTTCTTGTCGAACATGTTCAACAATAGTTGCAGGAAGATGTCACCTCCGGTTTTGGTACTGGCGAATTTTGCATTGGCTGCTACAAGTGTACGGGTCAGTCCGTTTACAAGCAGCGCCCGGTAATTTTCGCTATGGCTGTCAGCCTCCATGAACTGCCACCAGCTTACACGCTCGTAATCGTTTACGCGACGTTCGTAGCAGGAGTTAAGCAGTTGCCATATTTTGGACGTAAAAAGCTTGATCTCATCGGGAGTAAGGTCGGTGCCAAAGTGCGAAGTTGCAAAAAACTCGTTCCAGTCTTCTTGTGTCACAGGCATCTTCAATACCGTTTCGATCGCCAATTTATCAAAGCGGGCAATCTTCACACGTTCCACCTGTACCAGGTTGTCATGCACAGTACCATCACCAAACGGTATGCGCATCATGGTATCCGTAATGTGTTTGTAGAAGCCCGGAAAAAACCGGAACCCATGTTCGCCGGGAAGAAACTTGTCTTTATATTTCTTATTGGTATGCGGTACGTCGACACTACGAGCCTTGCCGCCGCAATAAGTACGGTTTTTTTCGTACACCTCAACCTCAAAACCACGTTCAATTAGTTCGTGCGCAGCGCTCATTCCTGCTACCCCCCCGCCAATGACAATTACCTTTTTATTCATATAGTGATATTTTAAAATATTACAAATAGAGACATGGCTCAGAGTGATAAATCAATAAGCATACAATACTAGGCCATTACATATTCAGGGTAGACAAAATACAAAAAATAAATAATTAGAGAAAGAAATTGATATAAATAAAATAACCATACTATAATCGTCATCGTAAATAAAAGACCAGAAGGTGGCTTCTAAATTCTTTGCTATTAGCTTGTCCGTTTATTGAACAGCGGCTTGTGATAATTCTTTTGATGGTGTCACTGCACGCCTTTTCGCGCTATTTGAAATAAAGCTATTCTCCCTGGTCTTCGGGAACGCCTCTCCCTGCTATCTTTTTCAGTTCTTCTATCGGCCAGCCGAGTATTTTACCCGCAGTGGACAACAGCGGGCGTTTCAGGTCTTTATAGGGTAAGCCCCTGTCGTAACGCCCTTTATCATGATGACGCGCACGCACTACGAAATGTGGTTCGTGCAGGTTCCAGATATCACAGTCCTCAGCATCAACACCCGAAATATCGAGGATGGCATTCACAGCGCGACGGGCCGCCTCGTTGGCGCCTTCCATGGTAGCCAGGTCGGTAAAGGTGCGTACATAGTCGCTGGCCAGGAAGAAGTTTTGTATGCGCGTATATGCTTCAGGTCGCAAGCCCCATGTGTTCACCCTGTTCACCAACAACGGCTCTGTGTTGGTCAGCGCGTAAGGTTTGTCTTTGGCTTCAGATGGATGGATATCTGAATCTATATAGCAGTCCACCAGCATCTCATCGCTGAGAACAGTTTTGCCGTTTATGTTCAGGCTTTTCTTCAGCTGTTCCCAAACGTCCTTCTTTATTTCATCCAGAGTACAATCCGTTGCTACTTTGCCATTCAGTCCTGGCACTTCCCAATCCGACATGTCAACAGAAAGAATTCCTTTCACCTGGCCATTACCCCTTTTGTCCAGATCATAGTCTTTCCAGAATTGTATTTGCGAAATAGACGTAAGCGCCCAGGGCGTGTCAACATAGATACAGTGTCCATGCACTATTTCTACATTTTGATTCAGGTAGAATTGCATACCGTTCATCCAGGCTACCGATGGTGCAAGATCACGTATGCCTTGCAAACTCATGTCATAGGCTATCATGTCATCGTTGATCAATGGTGCAGCTACTTCTACAGGTACAGCGAGTACATAATAATCACCTGTTATTTTCTGAGGTTCACCACCGTCAAAGCTTATCCAGGCACCTGTTATCTGCCCATTCTCAAAATCGAGTTTCGTACAGCTTGCGCCATAACGGTAGTCAACACCGCAGCTTTTCAAATATTGTATCCAGGGATTCAGCCACACTTCATTGGTAGGACCGTTTAATACCCTGTCGGCCTGTATGCGTGGATTAGCCATGTTCAGCAGCAATTGCAGGAAGATATCGCCGCCGGTTTTTGTGCTGGCATATTTGGCATTGGCTGCCACCAACGTACGGGTCAACCCTTCTACCAACAGCGTTTGATAATTCTTGCTCTGGTTATCGGCATCCATAAACTGCCACCAGCCAATACCCTCATAATCGTTGATACGACGCTCATAACACGAGGTCAGTATCTGCCAGACCTTAGAGCTGAACAGATCGATCTCTGCCGATGTCAAACCAGTATCGGAATGCATGGACGCCAAGATGGCTCTCAGATCATCTTTTGAATTAGGAAAGCTCACCACCGTGACAATCGGCGTTTGATCAAACCGTGCTATCTCTACTCGGTCTACCTGCACCAGATTATCATGTACGCTACCACTACCAAAAGGGATACGCGACATCGTATCAGTAATATGTTTGTAAAATCCGGGAAAGAAACGGAAGCCGTGTTCACCGGGAAGAAATTTGTCCGTATACTGTTGATTAGAGCCCGGCACATCTACGCTACGTGCCTTACCGCCGCAATAGATTTTGTTTCGCTCGTACACTTCAACCTTAAATCCACGTTCTACCAATTCATGCGCAGCGCTCATGCCTGCTACTCCACCGCCTATAACAATGACTTTCTTTGACATACGATATCGTTTTTAGATTGATGTTTAGAAGTGTTTTCCGGGACGATGGTTCGATAGCAGATGAATGCACAAAGTCAGTCACTTTATACATTCAGGAAAACAAAATACAAAAAGCAGTTAATTAAAGAAAGAAATTGACATAAACTGTTTGCCAACAAATCTCAGTTTCGGAAAAATTGGAAACAAAAAAGCCACCGGGCGGTGGCTTTAATTAATTGCTATAACTAGTTCGCTTATTAGAAGGCGGCTTATAATAGTTCTTCTTGGTATTGTGCGGCATGCCTGCTTCGCGCTTTTGGAAATACAGGCTGTCGTCTTTCGACATCGGGAATGCTTTCTGAAAGACCAGTTCATCGACCTGCCATTCTTCTTCACGAATTAACCGACCCGTGGCAGGATCGTAAAACTTCCACGTGCCGTGGCGTACACTCCCTTTTTCGGTAGCCACAGAGCGTAAACTTTGCGCGCCGGTTATAGGGTCTTCCACCAAAAATGTATCGCGTTCACGTTTGGGATTGAGGCCGCGGTACTGTCCGACAGCTACCATACGGCCACTTTCGAAGTATTTAGCTTCGCCATCCCTCACGTCATTCTTAAATGTCTCCATTGCCTGAAGCTCGCCCTCACCGCCAAGTTTATACCAGGGGCCAATTTTGATACCGTGGTCGTAATTGCCAAATTCGGTGTAACCAGGTTCTCCCATGCGTTCCCCTTGTGATACCACCCAGAGACCCTGGCGCTTGCCACGGTCATCGGTCTGGTTATATGCCTGGCCCGACCTCTGTGGATTCTCCTGACCTTTAACCGCGCCGATGCTCAGCATGCACATCGCACCCATCAATATTGTCCTGGCTCTCTTCATCCTTGTAAGATAATCATTAAACGGCAAACGAGGTGCCGCAACCGCAGGTACTGCTGGCGTTCGGATTCTTGAATACGAATCCGCGCGCATTCAGGCCATCCTGAAAATCAACCTGCATGCCGTGCAAGTAAATCCCATGTGCCTTTTTCATTACCACAGGTATACCTTCTATATCATATATCTCATCGTCTTCTTCTTTAGCATCAAAACCAAGTACATAGCTCAGTCCTGAGCAGCCGCCACCCTTTACGCCTACGCGTAGAAACTGGGTCGCATCAAATCCGGGGTCAGCCATCAGTTTTTTTACTTCGGCAATTGCGCCTTCTGTTAGTGCTACCGGGCTTTGTATCGTTGTATCCATTGATTATTAGTCGCTTTAATGCAAAGTTACCATACCGCTAAAGGCTATCCAAATGCCGAACGTTAAAGTATAATTCCTGCCAATATCTGTATAACCAGCCTATTCTATAAAATATGTTAAAGAACATTTTTTACTTTTGCTACCGCTAAAACGACTACTTATATGAGCGAAGTCCTGGATGGGATCGTAAACGAAGCATCCCAGCTTATGAAAAAGGCCATTAGCCATCTTGAAACTGAACTGAGCAAGATCCGCGCCGGCAAGGCAAACCCGATGATTATAGACGGGATCTTTGTTGAATATTATGGCAACCCTACCCCCTTGAACCAGGTTGCTAACATCACCGTTCCTGACGCCCGTACCCTGGCCATTCAGCCATGGGAAAAGCAAATGATGGGCCCAATCGAAAAGGCCATCATCGCCTCCAACATAGGCCTGAACCCGCAAAACGACGGTATCATGATACGTCTGTTCCTGCCGCCGCTGACAGAAGAGCGCCGTAAAGAACTGGTAAAACGTGTGAATGGCGAAGGTGAGCACGCCAAGGTATCTGTCCGCAACATACGCCGCGACGCCATCGAAGCTGTGAAAAAAGAACAGAAAAATGGCCTGAGCGAGGACATAGCCAAAGACACAGAAGCTCATATACAAGGTATCACTGATAAGCACATTGTATTGGTGGACCAGCACTGCAAAGACAAAGAAAAAGAGATCATGACGATATAATTTCGAAAAAGCCCCCTAATTTTGGGGGCTTTTTTGATTTTTCGCCTAAACACACATAACTAACTATGGATCAACTGCATCAACAGATTTTGTTGCTGTTTTCCATCCCTATATACGCTGTCCTTATCCCGCTCGAGATCTTTTTGAGTCATTTCCACGAGTGGAAATTTTACAGCTGGAAAGAAACACTGGTAAACATTTACATGAATGCCGCCAGCGCCGGTATTGACATTTTATTGCGTGGTGTAGCCCTTGCAGTGCTGATGTTCTTTTCACAATACCAACTCCATATCGAATGGCACCCGGTTGTATATTGGGGACTACTGTTCCTTTGCGAAGACATCATGTTCTGGCTGGAGCACTATGTTGATCATTCTGTACGCGTATTCTGGGCTGTGCATGTTACCCACCACTCGTCTGAAGAATACAATCTGACAACCGGTTTCCGCTCTTCGGTGTTCATGCCGTTCTACCGTTTCTTGTACTTTATACCGTTGGCCCTGATAGGCTTCCGCCCGGTGGATATCCTGTTCATGTATGCTATCACGCAGGTGTACGGCATCATGGTTCATACACAGGCCATTAAGAAGCTGCCGCGTTGGATAGAATACATTTTCGTAACACCATCTCACCACCGCGTACACCACGCCAGCAACGTGCCCTATCTTGATAAGAACATGGGCATGGTGCTCATTATTTGGGACCGGATGTTCGGCACCTTTGCCGAAGAAATGGCTGAAGAGCCCCCGCGCTACGGCATCACTTCGCCCATCGAAAATCCTCACCACCCCGTTCACAGCATCTTCCACGAATGGAAAGCTATAGGCGCCGACCTGAAACAGGACATAGGCTGGAAGGACAAATTGAAATACCTGTTTTACGTACCGGGTTGGAGCCACGATGGCAGCCGCCAAACCACCAAACAAATGCGCGTGGATTGGATACGGGCAAAAAGAAAGCAGATGGCTGAGGCATCTGCTGCAAAACGTAAAGCAAAAATGGAAAAGCTGGAAGAGGTGTACTAGCCTACAGCCCTGCCATCTTCATTATCTTCTTATACTCATCAGGCTTTACTGCACCTACTGATAGGCGCGACAAGCGCACCAGGTCCATAGTGGCCAGTGATGGTTCCGCTTTTATCTGTTCCAACGTTACTGGTGTAGGCAGGGCCTTTACTGGTTTCAGGTCTACCACAACCCAGTTCGGGTCTTCTGTTGTAGGATCCTGGTAAGCAGTCTTCACTACTTCAGCAATACCTACTATAGCCAGCCCTTCGTTGCTATGATAGAAAAACACCTGATCGCCTTTTTGCATTGCCTTCAGGTTGTTGCGTGCAGCATAGTTGCGCACACCATCCCAATGGGTCTTCTTGTCTTTCTGGAATTGCTCCCAGCTATATTTAAAAGGTTCTGATTTTACGAGCCAGTAATTCATATCGATCGATGATTTTCTACGTGTAAGTTGTGGTTTCTGCGCAACTATATTAATGTCAGAACCCGAATTTATAGAATTCAGGAATTAATAGAATTCCGGTCATTCTTTAATTCTATAAATTATGGTTCAGACCAACTACTTATCCCTCATCAGCAAATAGCTGGCAAGATCATGTAGTGGTTGTTTGCGCTTACTGGTCACGGCAGCTTCTTCCAGGCAGTCGAATGCCCGCTGCGAATACAATTCCACAGCATCGCGGCAGGCTTTATCGGCCCCTGTTTGTTTGAACAGTTCCAGCATAGCAGGTACTTTATCCTCACCGTCCTTTTGCAACCATTCGTCTATTTGTTTTAGGTGTTCTGGGTTCGCAGTTTCTCTTGCTTTTAGTAAGAGGTAGGTCTTTTTGTTCGACTTTATATCGCCGCCGTTTTGTTTACCCAGTTTATCTGTCTCACCGAATGCATCGAGATAATCATCCTGTAGTTGGAAAGCAATACCCAGGTTCTTGCCGAAGGTGTACAGCTTATTCGAGTTGCCTTCTGTCGTACCACCTATCAGCGCTCCCATTTTCAGTGAGCAGGCCAACAGCACTGAAGTCTTCAGCGTGATCATGTGAATGTACTCATCGATGCTCACGTCGTTCCTTGCTTCGAAATCCATATCGAGCTGTTGTCCTTCGCATACTTCTATCGATGTACGGTTGAACAGATGCAGTATCATGTGCAGGTTATGGCGTACGTTCACCAGTTGATCGTAAGCATGGATACTCATTACATCACCGCAAAGTATACCTGCCGTCAATCCGTATTTGTCGTGGATAGTTTGTTTGCCCCTGCGCAACGGAGCCTTATCCATGATATCGTCGTGAATGAGCGTGAAGTTGTGAAACAGCTCTATGCCCATTGCTGCATGCCATGCATCTTCATTTATTTCGCCAAACAATTCATTGGCCATCAGGCACAGCACAGGACGAATCCGCTTGCCGCCTATCTGCATAAAGTAACGGCAGGGATCATAAAGCGTACCCGGCTGCTCAGGAAAAGGTAAAAATTTAGAAAGCCTGTCTTCAAATTGTTCTACCAGTTGTGTAAAGCTGTGCATCATTATTTTTTACGTTTCGAAGGGGCTTTCTTTTTCACCTTTCCTTCTGCACCGATGCTCCGCTTCTTCTTATGTTTTTGTTCGGGTAATTCTAATACTGTGTAATCTATCTGGCGCTTATCGAGGTTGGCTGATACGACGCGCACTTTTACCTTGTCGCCCATACCAACACGCAAACCGGTGCTGCGACCTACGAGGCAATATTCGCCTTCACGCAGTTCAAAATCGTCAAACTGCGCCAGGTCGGCTATCGATACCATCCCTTCACATTTGTGCTCTACTGTCTCCGCCCAGAAGCCGAAGCTAGCCACGCCACTCACTACGGCTTCAAAGTCTTCGCCCACAAAGTTGGTCATGTATTCTACCTGCTTGTACTTGTTGGCAGCGCGTTCTGCTTCCATGGCCCTGCGCTCCTGGTCGCTGCAATGGCGGCATTGCTGTTCAAGGTGTTTGATAGGTTTTACATCATTCTTCAGGCATTCCTCGAGTATACGGTGTACTAATACATCGGGATAACGACGAATGGGCGAGGTAAAATGGCAATAGTCTTTAAAACCAAGGCCATAGTGACCAATATTATCTGTTGTATACACCGCCTTTGCCATGGTGCGGATGCCGAGTGTTTCCAGCACGTGCTGCTCGGGTTTGCCTTGCACCATGCTCAGCATGTCGTTAAAGGATGATTGGATGCTCTGAGGCGTGTTCATATTGAACCTGTAACCAAAGGTCTCAGCAAACGATGCGAATACCTGCAGCTTGGCCTCATCGGGCACGTCGTGTACACGGTAAGGGAAAGGCACTTGTTTGTCTTTCACTATAATGCCCGATACGTATTCAGCTACAGTCCTATTGGCCAGCAGCATAAACTCTTCTATCAGCTGGTGTGCTTCCTTACTTTCTTTTACTACTATACCTGTAGGACGACCCGATTCATCGAGTGTAAACCTCACTTCTTCAGACGAGAAATTGATAGCGCCTTTTTTGAAACGTGCCTTACGCAGGTTCTGCGCGGTTTCGTTTAGTGTTAGCAATACTTCTCTATGGTCACCCTCAGCGCCTTCAACGATCAGCTGCACCTCCTCGTAGGTAAACCTGCGCTGCGAGCGAATGATCGTCTTGCCCAGCCAGTAGTCTTTCACCTTTCCCTGCGTGTTCATCTGGAAGATGGCAGAGAAAGTGTATTTATCTTCATTAGGCCTCAGCGAGCACAACTCGTTCGACAGCCTTTCTGGCAGCATAGGCAGCACCCTGTCAGGCAAATACACGCTGGTAGCCCTGTTGTAAGCTTCCTTATCCAGTGCTGAACCGGGCTCTATGTAATGACTCACATCGGCAATGTGTACACCTATTTCGTATATATCACCGTTCAGGTGTTTGAAGGATATCGCATCATCGAAATCACGTGCATCTATTGGGTCGATGGTCAGTGTCAGTGTATCGCGCATATCGCGGCGGTGCTTCAGCTCGGCGCTATGCACCCCTTCCGGATACCTTGCGGCATCTTCCATCACATCATCGGGGAAATGCAGCGGGAAGCCGTTCTCCACCAATATGCCCTGCATGGCTATCTCGTTCACCGATTCGTCGGTGAGGATGCTCACCACTTCGCCTACCGGATTCTTCGTCTTTTCGGTCCACTCTACTATACGGGCTATCACATGGTCGCCGTTCTTGGCATTATGCAACAGGTGCAACGGAATGAATATATCTACCGGCATCTTATCGCTGTCAGGCACCAGGAACGAGAAATGCGGATGCACTTCCAGCTTGCCACTAAATTCGGTTTGCTTACGACGTACCACGTCTATGATCTTACCCTCGGGCCTTGCACCGAACTTGCGTCCGCGCTCTATCACCTCCACCCTCACTTCATCGCCGTTCAGTGCGTTGCTGGTCTCTCCCCTGCGTATCAACACGTCTTTTTCTAACCCTTCCACTATCACAAAGCCCATCCCCCCGCGAGTTATTTCCAGCTTACCTACATAGGTCTTCCTGCCGGAGCTGTCTACTTTCTTTTTATGTGATGCCTTAGATTTCCTGGCTGCCATAGAACATCTGGTTGTTTTCGGCTATTGTTTGTTCAACGTATTGCAAAACTACATTGTCAAACTCATTGCCCTGATTAAATAAAAAAGAAACCCCTATTGGCAATACTATTATCGGCACGTTCCATTCTTTCAGTTTCTCATAATGCAGGTGCAGGCGTGCAGCGTCTTTCTCGGTGGTCACTATTACTTTACCCTCTGCTTCAAAATTGCCGTAGGCTTCTTTGATCTCTTCAAGGTCTTTACTCACAAAATAATGATGATCTGCGTAAGACAGCACATGCACCTGTTTCATCTCATCCTGCAAATACCTTACCAGCGGTTCCGGTTTGGCAATGCAACATACTAATACTGCGCTTTTTCCGCGCAGCGATACCGGCTCATGACTAAAGAAATCATACGGCTGACGATAACTGATACCCGTGAAAAATACCTTTTGGTGCGACAGCGGGTTGATCTTAGCGATCATGTCATTGGCCACGGCCCTATCCAGGTTGGGTGGACATTTCGAAACAATGATCACATCAGCCCGGTGATAGGCGCTGCGACTTTCCCTCAGGCTACCCATTGGCAGAATGTGATCTGCATAGAATGGTTTCGAAAAATCGGTGATCAGCACATTGACACCAGCCTTCACCGAACGGTGCTGGTAGGCATCGTCCAACAGTATCACTTCAACATTCGGACGTTTCTGTAGCAATCTCGGAATGCCCGTAATGCGCTCTTCAGCCACACTCACTACCAGCTCAGGGTATTTCATATGGTATTGCATAGGCTCGTCACCTATACGCAGGGCATTGGTCTCCGCATCGGCCAGCAGGAAACCTTGCGTGCGGCGTTTATACCCCCGGCTCATAGTGGCAACCTGGAAACGGTATTGCAGCAACTGGATCAGGTATTCAACGTGCGGGGTCTTGCCCGTGCCACCGGTCGACAGGTTGCCGACAGAAATAACCGGCGGACTAAATTCGATGGACGAGAAAACACCTGCATCATACAATCGGTTCCGCAACCAAACCACCGCTCCGTAAATAAGTGCAAATGGTGCCAATAATATCCTGCCTAATAAATAGAAAATGTTCCTTTGACTCATATCAATCCCGCTCTTTTAAGTGCATATTCCAAAACCTTTTCCTGCGGGTCGAAGGGTTTGACTCTGTTTAATCCTAAATGTTCGATAGCTGCGTGCACCAGTAACTCTTTGTCATGCGGTAGCTCTTTGCCTTCCCTCAGCCAGGTAAAAGCGCCGGCTTCCAGCAGGCAGGTTTCGGGAATCAGTCCCACTACCTCGCAACCGATCACCTCGACGCCCAAGGGTTGGGCCAAGGCATTCGTTGCCTCCCAGGCCTTAAGCGGCGATGTTATTCTATAGTCCAGCAGGTTCATAGATACCTGCGCAGATTGGAAATCGGCCATGTACCATCCTATCGCCCTGAGCTTCGGAAGCAGTCCAGGCACCTTAAGTCTTCCTTGAGGTGACTGCTCGTAATAGCCTCTTTCACGAATTCTATCAGCAATGTAATTAGCAGCATTTACATCATTGGTTTTCAATGATATATTAAACGCAACAAGAACATCTCTGACACCTATTACCGTAGCACCAGTTTGAAGTGACAGTTCAAGTGGACCGTAATCGGGCTTCCACTCCGCCAGCTTCATTTTTTCGGCAAACTTCTCGTACTGTCCCTTCCGGATATCGGGCAACGCACGGCGATGTTCAGCAGTAGCCGACTGTTCATATAAATAAATAGAAATATTTAATTCTCTACCTATACGTTCTCCTAATTGCCGCGAAAGAGCGATCGCTTGATCGACGGTCATATCATAAAGTGGTATCAGCGGACAAACATCGGTGGCACCTATGCGTGGGTGTACACCTTCCTGTTTTGTCATGTCTATTACTTCAGCTGCCTTTTTAACAGCCTGGAAGGCGGCTTCGCAAACCGCACCGGGTTCGCCGGCAAAGGTCATTACCGTGCGGTTGGCTGCGGGACTGGTATCTATATGCAGTAGCTGCGCACCACTTACTGAGTGGATGGCATCTGCAATTGCCTGTATTTTTTGAGGATCACGTCCCTCGCTAAAATTGGGTACGCACTCCAGTATCGGTCCTTTAGAGGTCATGTTGCAGTAAATGTAGCAAAATGTGCACCGTTGCAGAAAAGTGAAAATTAACCTGCCATAACTACAGTATCAGCAGATTGCGGTAAATTTGATAACAATAAAAGTCCAAAAAACAGGCGGTTATGAAAAAGAGCCTTTACTTATTCCTTATCCTTGCTGTGCCAGCTATCGCAACGGCGCAGACGACGAAAAAAAAGACTACAACGACCAAAACTACCACGACAGTAAAGAAAACGACTGCACCTGTCAAAAAAACGGCGGCACCTGCTGCACAGGTTGCCAGCCATATCGAGTTTCAGACCTTCGTGATGGGTAATGACATCATGCTGAATGGTGATTTCCAGGTAGGTAAGGACTACGTAGTAGCCATTAAAGACGATCAAAAGATCACTCTGTTCACAGCCAATTTTAACGCCCAGAGCAATGCACAGAACGTATCTCTCGGCAAACCTCTGCCGAAGGGCTCTTATACTGTCACTGTACACGAAAAAGATAATGCGCTGGCGACCGGTACTATCAACCTAGTGCTTAACTAGAATATAAAACTTGACCCATTGTTGTGATATAAACAGCCTTTGAGCCGCTTTTTTTAGTTCTCCAAACTCCACCGCCCGGTAGCATCAAGCATACTATTAAGTATTTTAGGGTAAAATCTAGCAGATTTGAGAACAGTATTGACAACATTCGTGCTGACATTTTCTTTTGCTTGCGTTGCAGACCCAGCTATGCGTACATCTGCTAAAAGAGCGCCGCTACTGGGCAAAGTGAAAATTGTCCGCACGTCGGGATATGGTTTTTTGAGTGAAGTTCAAACGAAGACAATGTCTTTTAATAAAGACGGCTATTCGGTAGATAGTTTTAATAACGAAGGACTTATGCTCTGCACATACTATGTAGATCGGGGAAAAACAAGCGGAGGTGTAGAATATAAATACAATCAGAGGGGAATTCTAGTTAAAGAATATCACTGGAATAGTGAAACAGAGCAAAACCCTCAGGATACTCTGTACATTATATTTATCTACGACACGTCTGACAAATTAGTTGAAGAGCGCTCTTACATTAGCGGAACGAAAGATACTGGCCGGATAAAGTACACTTATCTGGGAGAGCAACTAATAGCAAAACAAACAGTTGGCGGGAATATCAACAGAACAAAAACTTTCAAGTATAATGAGAAAGGCCAGTTGATCGAAGAAAATGATAACATCACCACCCAATATACCTACGACGATAAAGGAAGGATCAAATCAGAAAGTGAACGATACAGTTTTGGTGACCTTAAAACAGTTTATACTTACGACGAACACAACAATGAGGTTTTAGCAGAAGAACGCGTCAGCGATGGATCTGCAGGCAGGCGCTTCGTTAGCGAATACATTTACGACAGTCGGGGTAACTGGACACAATGTATAGAAGATTTTCCAAAAGATTTCGAAGGTGACCCTGCGCTAAAACAAATGTCAATACGAGAGATTGAGTACTATTAACTACCTCAGCAAACGACAATTTCATAATTATGCTTAGCAAAAAGATGATTTTAAAGGTGTTAGTGGCCAAACACATTTGAAAAGCAACCTCATCGGTCGCTTCGTATTTTGTGCAAACCCAACGCCAATACCCTTGCCCGTTTTCGTAATTTTAGTGTACTATGAAAACACTAATTTTATTCGCAGCCGCCGCGCTCTGCCTGTGTCAGAGTTGCGCTACAATGGACGCAGAGAAAACGCCTACAACTCGCGTCGCAGACACTACACGAACTTTTGCTGAAAAGATACAAGTGATCGAACGCGATATTTCCAGCATGGAAGAAGCCGCCGACCTTGACTACTCGGCTACCTATGTCGATCTGTTTGAAAACCCCGAACCAGATTTTACTGCTGCACTCGCATTTATAAAGGATGGCCACAATACGCTCCAGCAAAAGCAAATTGCAGCGTACGCCATGAGCAATCTGCCACTCGACAAATACCTGCAGTTCGCGAGTACGGCATACCGGGCATATAGAACACGTAACGCGGCTGAAGAACTGATAGCCCAGATAGTGCTCTACAAGTATCCATCGCCTTCCAATAAGATCGTTATGAATTACCAGAACCCGGGTGTTATTCAACTTCTGTCCCAGCTGAAGGCCGATTCAAGGCTTTCTCCCGAATTCAAGAAAGAGGTTGACGATGTGCTCAGTGGCGTGACACTAAAAGACCACCTCGCCAAGAAATAGCAACACACTATTTTATATTTTTTGCGTATTTTTGCTATAGTAATTAAAAACACTATGGCCCTGAAATACGCATTCCTTTGTTTTTGCCACACCCGAATGTTACAAAAGGCCTAGGGGGTGCCACATCGGCAACAAATTGACACAAATTCGTGCTCAAACACAATACGGGAGCGAAGTTCAGGGTTGTGCAAAAGCGAGTTTGTAACAATTTTAACAGCTCAAAAGGCTGGAATTTGCACTAAACAGTCAACAAATGCCCTATCACCTATTCTACCCGAACCTCGGTCGACTGATCTTTTTGGACAGAAAAGACCTTGGCATGTTCTACCCCATTTGCCATAAAGGCGGCTTTATACCGGCCCGGCCCAAGCATAATGGACCTGCTGGCTGCGCCGGAAAAATAGATCTCGTCCAGCTTACGGTACCCTCCCTGCTCCTCCACATAAAGCACGATAGCGTACAACTGGTTGGTATTATAAATAATGGCCGTACCTCTGTCGGCAACCTCGGATCGTGGTGGCGTATTGGTTTGCGTCAACTTGCGCATAGTATATATCGGTATGCGGATGGTATCGGCACGCACTGGGGGCTGTATGATCGTAGCCATGCCCTTGGCTGGATACTGCGAAATGATATAGTCAATAACCGCCCGGTATTTCAGCGGGTCTCCACTAAATACAGAATCGTAGCAGGTGGTCGTAGCCCGCCCATATTCCACCAGGTACTTCCGGTAGAATTTACCAGCAGGCAGGCAATTATCTGCCTGGCATTGGCGGCCGGTATCGCTCACCACTATGACGCTGTATTGAAAATGAGCAGTATCAGCAAGCTCATTGGCAATAGCCTCGGAAAAAGCATAATTCAATTCGCCCTTGCCTGTAGGTTTAATGTCCGCGAGTCTCAGGCCAAGCTGGAAATGATTCTCTTTGGAAAAGCGGACTTCCTGGCGCGAGTCTTTGCAAATATTATAAGACAGAGGAAAGAGATGACCGTAGACCCGCAGGCCCATCTGTATATCGTCGTTGTGCTGGTACATTTCTTCGGCCAGGCCAGTAATCAGCTGCGAAGCCAGTTTGTACTTGGTAGCTTGTCCCTGCCAGCTCGCTCCCATTCCCGCCGAACCGTTGAGGATGAGCAATAAGCGATGCGGCTTTGTAACCACCTGGCATCGTGCGGTTTTATTCACCACTATGAAAACGACAACAAACGACAACAATTTCAGCCAGCGCTCCATGATCAATGCTATTTTGATACCATCGATAAAGCCCGCTGTATGATCTCGCTGTGGTCGAAACCTAACTTCGGCAATGCGGTCACATCAAACCACCTCGCATCTGCCGCATCGTCCTGTCCCTTTACCTCCAACTCTTTGGGCACTACACCAACATATGCTACCGATAATACCCTGTCGCGGGGATCGCGGTGCACGGCGTCGAATACGTCTATCCGCCGTAGTTCTACACCACGCACGCCTGTTTCTTCTTCCAGCTCGCGGTGCACTGCTGCATCGCAGGTTTCGTCTATATCCACAAACCCGCCGGGCAAGGACCACATCCCCTTAAAAGGTTCATTTTTCCGCTGTATCAAAAGCACTTTAAAACCATCTCCGAGTTTTGCAATAACCACGGCGTCTGTACCAAGTGCAAATCGGGGATATTCGTAGGTGTATGGCATATGTCAAGCTATCAGTTGGCAAAATACCGTTTTATTTCAGACGCTTATCATAGTCTTCACGTATATGTTGATTGACGTAGGTGGTCAAACCCTTACCTGCTGCAGCAAGCACCTTCATTTGCTCCACATGCTCCATTCCTGGTCTGGCATAGGAGTACAAATATTGCGAGCCATCCCGGAACTCGAGAATGACCGCATCTTCCAGTATCTCGTAACCCACCACACCTGCATCTCCCGAAACAGCTGCGTATCGTTGCATATCCGGAGCTTCGGCAAAATCATGCCCATAAACATCAATGGCCTTGCATCTGCAAGGCCATTGATAAAATTGTCGAAAATGATCTTATTTCCTGATGTCCATTTCTTCCAGCAGGTTGTGGGCTTTACCCATCTTTTCGATCAGGAAGAGGATGAAACGAGAATCAGTGCAAATAGTACGCTTGTACTTTTTGTCGAACGCGATATCACCGCTCATAGCTTCCCAGTTACCGTCAAAGGCAATACCGATCCACTCACCGCTACCGTTAATAATAGGACTACCCGAGTTACCACCGGTAATATCATTAGTAGTAATAAAGCAGGTTACCAGTTCGCCATTTGCGTTAGCGTAGCGGCCATAATCTTTCTTGTTATACAGCTCAATCAATTCAGAAGGCAGATCGAACTCATCATCGCCTGGTTTGTATTTCTCCATCACACCGTCCATAGTAGTGTAGTAGTCGTACTTAACGGCATCCTGTGGCTCGTAGCTGGCAACTGTCCCGTAAGTGATACGCATTGTGGAGTTAGCATCCGGGTAAAACAGTGCGTTCTCATTCATCTCCGTCAGACCTTTGATGTAGGTCTTAGCAAACTCTTTCTTTTTGTCGTTGAAATCGTTCACTTTAGCCTCGTAGTTGTCTTTGTAGTTCTTCACAAAGCTGTAAGCATAAGCAAAAGCCGGATCGCTATTCAGCTTTTCGATAGTAGGCTGTTGGATGAAAGCATTCAGCTTATTGCTATCCAGCAAGAACGTGTTGGCATATACATAGTTTGTATAGTCAACATAAGTTTTCTCGCTGGCGCTGCTACCATAGTTTTTGAAGATAGTGCTTTGGTAGATCGAAGGATGTTGCGCCTGTGGGATGTCGTTGTAGAACATTTGCGTCATTGCAGCAAACAAGTCCTTATCGGTAGGTATATCCAGTGTGCGAACGATAGCCTTGTAGTTCTTCTTCAGATCGTCGGTATGCTTCTTAACTGTATCGGCGTTAGGACTTTTCTTTTCCAGTTCTTTATACAACGGCTCCAAAGACGCAGCCAGGCGGCTCAGTGCAGGCGCACGGAACGCTTCGCCATAATAAGTTACGTGCTTCGCGTATGGCAAATAAGTACCGTACAGGTTGTTGTATTGAGCAGTAAGGTTCTTGTACTCAGATTTCTTGTTTTTAACAGCCCAGTCAGTAAATGCTTTTTCTTTAGCGATCTTTTCATCAACCACGTTCAGGCGCTTCAGTTGTTCTGTCTGGCCAATGAAATACTTCCAGTAGTTAGAGATGCTGGCGTAAGAAGAAGTGTACTTCAGGTAAACAGCTTTATCCTGGTCCATGTGCTTGCGCATAATAGCGAGGCGCTTGTCGCGCAGCTTAACGATAGAAGGGTTCACTTCATTGATGGCCATGCTGATGCCGCTCGATACTTCGTAGCGGTTGGTACGGCCAGGGTAACCGAAGACCATTGCATAGTCGCCTTCTTTTACGCCTTTAATAGAGATCGGCAGGTATTTCTTAGGACGGTAAGGAACGTTGTCTTTAGAATATTCCGCAGGATTGTTGTCTTTGTTGGCGTATACGCGGAACATAGAGAAATCTGCAGTGTGACGAGGCCACATCCAGTTGTCTGTATCGCCGCCGAATTTACCCAGCGATTTAGGCGGAGTACCTACCAGGCGAACATCAGTGTATTTTTTGTACACCAGCAGCAGGTATTGGTTACCGTTAAAGTATTCTTTTACCTGTGTTGTATATTTCTTGTTCTCAGAAGCACGGTCTTCGATCTTTTTGCGGATCTCTTCCATTTTTTTAGCCAGCTTCTCGCCTTTCAGCTTTTTAGTAGCCTTGTTCACTTCGTCTGTTACGTCTTCGATACGCTCCAGGAAAAGGGCTGTTACGTCTTTTGCAGGAAGTTCTTCCGCATAGCTATATGCCCAGAAACCATTGTCCAAGTAGTTTTTTTCGACAGTGCTAAGACCCGCAATTGCGCCATAGCCGCAGTGGTGGTTGGTGATCAGCAGGCCGTTAGGCGATATGATCTCGCCAGTGCAGCCGCCACCAAATTGAACAACGGCATCTTTCAGGCTTGCCTGGTTAATACTATAAAGATCTTCTTTCGACAGTTTCAGCCCCAAACGAACCATTTCGTCATAATTCTTCCCTATCAGGTGGGGGATCCACATACCCTCATCGGCACGGGCAGTCAGCAGCCCCATTGCAACAACGAGCGATAAAAGAATTTTTTTCATTTTTATTTGATCGTTTAATTAGAAAAACTCAACAGGCCGCAAAAATAGTAAATAGCAACTACTAGTTGCAGCAATTCGGGGTTAGAAAAATGGGGGATTTAGCGTTATTATTCAGGCAGTTCGCTCTTGTTTACCTGTACGATGCCTTTGGGATTTTTGATCTCGTACCAGCTGAAGTCCTCATTGGCCTCCAGTCCGTCACCATACATCACTTGCGTAGGCGTTGTGATACGAACGAACTTCTCCGTGTAAAACTTGCGGATGCTTTGGTTCCAGACCAATTCTTCAGTATTGAGGCGCTCGCCTTTTTTGTTTACTACCACTATACTGTCGCGGATCAGGACGTTCTCCTGTTTTTCGTAGTAGCGGGCATAGCGCGCAGTGAGCACTGACTCTACCTTCAGGCTATCGTCGAAGAATTCGACTTTCAGCCCTTTTTTCATGTCAGTAAACGGAGGCTTAGCTACCTCGTTGCGTATAAACTCTTTGGCGTATAGGCGTGCTTTCAAGTGACCATGTTCGCTATATAGTATCGTCACATCCTCGGCACGATCCTCCTGCGGGCTATGCTTGGTTACCAGCCGGTCGATCTCTTTAGGATCATTTTTACAGGAAGCAATAGATAGAATACCAACCGATCCTGCAACAATAAAAAGGCTATGTAAGGCCCGGGGGTTAATCATACCTGCGTTTGATGAACCAACGGTCGTTGAGCGAAATACCAAGTGCGAGGCGCACAAAAGTTTCGCGGATCAAACCATTGCTGGTAGTACCGCGGCGACCTATTTCCAACGCAGTGTGTATACGATCGGTAGTACGTCTGAAAGGCAGGCTCAAACCAGCTGTTACAGCATAATAGTTCAGATCCGTATTGCGTAAGGAAATATAATCCTTACCATACGTTAGACCTAACCTATACGTTACACGATCAAAATAACGGGTCATACTTGCCATATTCGGCGTGTATTCACCACCGATACTGAGCTTATAATTGTCTTCAACAGAGTCAACTGCGCCAAAATTCCTGAACTCACTCCACTTAGTACCAGTGTAATCTACACCAACCATCCATTTATCGGTACCTATCAATTGCGCTCCAGCTGTGTAGGTCATAGGCAACGTAGTTTTGCCTTCCAGGCCACCGTGGTTCAGTGCGGTATCGTAGGTAGTAGTTGTGGTCGCGCTGTTTCTCAGTAACCAGTACTCATCACGTTCAGCACCGATAGTCTGAGTAGTAGCCAACGTTGCGCCAATACGTATTCCAAGTTTTTTGTTCAATTCACCATCGTACATTGCCCCGACTTTCCAATAGATACCGCCCAGCTGGGTAGCATTGACAAAGGCACTATGGTGTGCTTTTACTGTATCGATACTCAATAGCTGCTGTGCTGTTTGGATGGTACCGAACAGGTAGCCAACATTAAAGCCGGCACTAAAACCCTTATACCGGCCACCAGCCCCTACGAAACCATAGCTGGTACTTCCAGAGCCTGCAAACTCGTTAATTATTTTACCCAAACCGGGCTCCGAGCTGCTATCCTGCAGATTGTAATATACCCGGGAATACGGTCGCAGACCAAAGCTGATGCCAGCATTTTTGGCCACAGGGATACCTACATTCAGATGCGATAAGGTAGCGCTGCCTGTTGAATATTTCTGGTCTCCGGTGGTCGCATTGCGGATACCGCCCTCGCCTCCCGCCTCATAAGTAGTCAGTTTTAGTGCACTATACGAGGCCGGGTTGTCAGTATTTACTGCGAAAGGGTTAGAGTACGCGCTCGAGATGCTGCCCATACCGCGAAGAAGCGTATTCACGCCATTTCTTTGCTCACCTATACCAAAACGGGAATAGGGCGAATTTTCGCCGGTAACCCGTTTTGAAACAATATCATCATTTTGAGAAAACGCTTGAAAACCCGCCGACAAACAAAGAACCGACGTAAAAAAATACTTAGCGTATGTGTGGAACATTATAGTTCAGGATTAGATTTAGTCCCTTGAGCAACAAGTCAGGGTCTGCAAATATCTTACTTTTCACCTTGGTTGCAAAGAAGGGCAAATCACCCCCAGTTAAGATGGCGTTAAAATCGGGGTATTGCGAAGTGAACTCAGTTATCATGCCATCGATCTCCGCAGCAATACCAAACACTGCACCGCTACGCATACAAGTCGCTGTATCGTAGCCCAGGAGCAGCAATTCGCCTTCGAGAGGCACCTCCGGAAGACGGTCTGTAAACGCATGCATTGCTTTAAGACGCATATGAAGACCCGGTGATATAGCACCGCCGCGAAAAGTCTTATTTTTTTGAACAAAGTTGTATGTCACACAAGTGCCAATGCTGATCACCAGGTTGTTTTTGTCCGGATTGAGCATGTGCGCACCTACAGCAAGCCCCAAACGGTCAGCCCCAAGTGTATCCGGCGATGAATAGGCATTCATTATCGGTACACGGGTGCTATTCGTCAGTTTGATAAAAGCCTTCAGCTTATCATTCATTACTTGCTCTGCCTCAGATGTGTGGTTGGTCACAGCACACATAATACCTTTGGCAGGGTGGTAACTGTTGATAAGCTCATTGATAGCTTCAGGTGCCTCTGCAGCTGAAAAATTACGGGCTTCCACTTGTTGATCGCTATTGTAAACAGCAGCTTTTACGCGGGTATTACCCCAGTCAACACAGAGATTTACTGACATATCCAGTTGTATTTAGGTGTACGAATATCTCTAAAATAGTAAAATTAGTCTGATTGTCTATACAGACCGGGGAAAATCAAAATCTATAAATCAATATCGCCCAAAGAGAGATTTTTAAAATGACCATTCAACTGTATCCGTTCTTTTACCTTTTCCAATTCCTGTACTACTTTCGTCATGTTATCGAGGTGACGTCGAAGGTATTCAAGGCGCTGTATTTCAGTAAATATGCTTAAAAGTTCATATTCCTGCTCTTTGGTCAATCCTACCTGGTGGGCTATTTCATAGGATACCATCGGCTTTTTTTGTTCAGGAAACTTCTCAGACAGGCTTAGCAACGCATATAAACGTTTTACTTCACTAAACACATGATTCGCCAGGTTCGAATCTCCTGAAGCCATAAAATTCTGGGGATAGCTCACTATTGCACCTGAAAACAGCTTATCCGGAATTTCTTTTACGACTTCGAGTATGCGGAATACATTTAAGCCACGAGTGCGGACGTCCATTTCGCCGTTCTCATACTCCTTTACCAGTTCCAATATCTCGATCGACGTACCGTATTCCCTTACCCCTTGATCCTTATCAAGAACAACCGGAATGCCGAAAGCCTTTCGTTCTCTCATGCATTCATTTATCAGCTGCTTATAACGAGGTTCAAATATATGCAGGTTCAAAGGCTCGCCCGGATATACTACTACGTCTAACGGAAATATTGGTATAAAGTTCATTTATGCTTGCTTTTGCTGCCCCGTGATCCCTTTTAGCAAGATGTGTCTTTGCCAGAGCAGGAAAAACAAATATACAAACACTCCGAATTGAATTTCCAGCATGGGTTCTACCAGCAGAGGTAACAGCAATACAAGCCATACCATAGCAAAAAAGAAACTGTCCCGGTTACGCCGCACATAGCGCAATGGCGCAAAAACCCATGTAACGAACAGCAGCAAGGCTGGGATACCGACGGCCAAACCCATTACCAGGAACTGATTATGCGGTAGTATTTTAAGATCATTATCGGTGCCGGGATAGTATTTATCGTAACCCTTTGCCATAGCTGTCATCATATCACCAAGGCCAACGCCGGCCAGTGGATGAGCGGCAATAACGCGGCTGGATATTTCATACGATATCATCCGGTTCATGTCGCTGTATATGGCAGATATCTCACCTTGACGAAACAGGATATACATGTAGTTGAAATACCCTACCCTATTCCTTAGCGTTGGTACATATTCGATCGCTACCAAAGCCATCACGATCAGTACTATGAAAACAGCTATTGCAAGCGCCTTATTTCGGCGTGACACATAGAACACCGTGTAAGCTATAATAAAGAGATACCATAGCATAAGTCCCGTACGGGCTGCCAAAACATGCAGGTATACGCTGAGAACCACCATTGTTATTGCAACAAATCCTTTCATGATTTTACCTTCGAGGCGCGGCCAGAAATAAGCACACCAGATAATGGTCAGCAAAATGCAAAGGCTGAATCGAATATGATCGTTCTCGGCCAACGTAGGCAAGACCTTAGATACTTTGTATCCATAAATAAGGTCATTGAAATTACTCGCAAGGAAAGACGCGCTGTATATGGCGCTGATCAGCAAAAGAGAACATATTGCAACGGTAAAACCCCGTAGTTGATTTAAAGAAAAGGCGGGCAACAAAGAAAATGCCAATGGCAATAACAAAAACGGCATCTTTATCTCCATCCGGTACGCCCAGTCTGCTTTGTTGGAGGACCAGAAATAGGACAGCGCCAATATAGACACCCACACCACACCCAATAACCACCATTTTTGTTTCAGCCACTCTTTGGGATGCATGCCCCACAACCCGGCAACACCAAACATAGTGATCCCAAATGATAGCAATGCCCGGGATGTAAGAAAGCCCGCCAACATGCAGCATATCGCAACCAATGCTATATTAGTCCTCGATATGAGTTTATGACTGAGAAAACTATTTTTGCGGGTAGAGCTCATCTTTCAATAACGAACGCAACAACTTTTTAGTGCAGGGCAAGATAAAACAACTCCTTTCAGAAATACAATCCGGCAGCTATAATGCGCTGGCCAGGGCCATCACCATAGTAGAAAATGAGTTACCCGGCTACGAAGACCTGTTACTTGAATTGCAAAACACGCATCAAGCCCGTGTACTCGGCATAACCGGACCTCCCGGAGCTGGCAAAAGCACCCTGGTAAATGCGCTGCTCCAGCACTGGATAAGTAAGGGAAAGAAAATTGCTGTCATCGCGGTAGACCCTTCTTCGCCATTTAATTACGGCGCTTTGCTTGGCGACCGTATACGTATGAGTGAATTCTATACAAACCCTAATGTTTTTATCCGTTCGTTGGCTAGTCGTGGGGCTTTGGGTGGATTACATCCAAAGATCATCGAGATAACAGACCTGATGAAAGCCGCGCCTTTTGACCTGATACTGGTTGAAACCGTAGGTGTTGGGCAAAGTGAAGTAGAAGTTGCCGGGCTTGCTGACTGCACTGTTGTGGCACTAGTTCCAGAAGCCGGAGATGAGGTACAAACGCTGAAAGCGGGGATAATGGAGATAGCCAACATTTTTGTGGTTAATAAAGCCGACCGCGACGCAGCAGAAACATTGTACCGCAACCTCCGCATTATGGTGCACGAAAAGGCGCACAACGGCAAAGAGATACCTGTAGTAAAAACCATAGCTACCGAAAGTACAGGTGTAAGCGACCTGGCCGAAGCTGTTGAACAATACTTCGCTGACCATAACACGGCCCCGGAAAAGCGCTTGCACTTACTAACCGAAAAAAGCTGGCAGATCATCCAGGCCAGGAAAATGCAAAGCATCAGTAAAAGCAAACTGCGTAACGAACTGGCGACAGCGCTGGCCGATTCATCCTTCAATATTTACGCCTTTACAAAAAGATTTGAGCAGGACATAAAATAAACGCAAGTTTATTACGTAATTGCAGTTGGTATGGACGTTTCGCCAAAAATTTTGTTTCTCACATCCATGGTCGGGGCTTTTATTGTAAGCCTCGTTGCAACCCCGGCGATTATAGCGCTGGCCGGAAGGAGACAATTATTTGACGAACCGGATAACCATAGAAAATTCCATAGTCATACAATATCCAGCCTTGGCGGTGTTGCCATTTTCTTTGCCTATATCATCGTTACTTCGCTAGTTGTGCAGCCGGAAGCCTTTGGCAAATGGCATTACCTGATAGCAGGATCATTGCTATTTTTCCTTACAGGCTTGATGGATGACCTGGTTGAATTAAGCTCGTGGAAAAAACTGATTGCTCAATTAGTACCTATTGCCATTGTAGTGATACCAGGTGATCTCCGCCTTCAAACCATCGGACTCTTTGAGGTCATGACACTTCCCTATTGGCCTAGTGTACTTATCACTATATTCGGTTTCACCTTTTTTACCAATGCCTTCAATTTTATCGATGGCATTGACGGTCTTGCTGGTACGATGGGAATATTCTATACGGGTATGCTCGGCGCTGGCCTCTGCCTAACCGGGTATACAGGAGCCGCATGTCTTGCCTTTAGCCTTATGGGTGCAACTGCTGGCTTTCTACGCTACAACATAACCCCTGCGCGAATATTTATGGGAGATACAGGATCATTATTGTTAGGGTTTACCATATCCTTACTTTCGGTGCTATTCCTCAACTCCTACAACTGGAAACCCGACATATCCTACTGGATACACGACGGCACTACAGCAAATGCTTTTGTTCTTTGCCTTCTATCGATGCCCATAGCTGATTGTCTTAGGGTATTCGTAATACGTTTGAGCAAGGGCATATCCCCCTTTCGCGCCGACAGGAATCACCTCCACTACTTCCTTCTGGATACTGGTCTAACCCATATACAGGCTGTACTAGTAATCCTTGCTTCGAATGTATTGATCGTAATCCTGGCCTATCTTTTACAGGGTGCGGGCGCTGCGGTAATGCTATCAGCCGCTGCAATTACAACTCTTGCCATCTTCACGGCCGTGTTTTTTATCCGCAAAAAAATGCTGGAGAAATCTAATTATGGTGTCACGGTAAATGAACCATCGGAATAGCGGAACCAGTACAAGTGAAGATTCTCGAGGTAGTATAAGTTGTTATCCTTATCCCATTTTGCCTTAACGTCAAACTTAGTGAACGGAGCGCCCCCATTGTCATCAACCTCAGTGTTGAAGATGGTGCCATACTTAGCTAATAGATAAGCATACCAATACATGGTCTCGTATCCCCTGTACACCATTTCGCCGGGTTTGCCAACGTTAAATGCCTTTTTATACTCGTTAGCGAGCGCTTGCCCCGCAGGAGTTGACGCATCGTAATAGAATGGTGCAGTTATATAGATCGCCATGTACGGATAGTTGCCTGCATTTTTCAGGCTGGCCATTGTAGTCCATGACGGCATTCCATACACCTCAAACCTATACGATGGAAAGAGCGTAACTAATTGTTTCAGTAACTTCTCTGCGTAAACGACATCAACAACACTAGCTATCAGGACATTGGTGCTATTGCTATCCAACAGTGACTTCAACTGTTGTCTCGTGGGAAGCTCGTTGACAAGCAGTTTTTTCATGCTGCTGTCTACACCAGTCAGGTATTTGTAAGCACTCTGATCGACCGTAACGGAATTACGGTGCAAAAGTATCGGCCGGGATCTGGGGTACTTGTTTTTAAGGGCGGTCATGATGCGCTCACTGTGCGTTTGCAAAGTCGGCTGTAACAAAGTGAAATAGGGATTGTCTGTCACATCGGCATCGGAGGGTGATAGTGCCGAGATAAAATTGATCCTCCCGCCTTTAGCAAATGATGCGAATGCGGGTATTTGCTGCGACTGCACTGCACCTATTATCAGGTCTGAGGAATCAAGACCTTTGTTCTTTGACAGAAAGGCCGGCGTATTATTAGCATCCTGGATATCATGAACATACACATCGATATCAAAACCTAATGAGGTGAGCGTATCTGCCGCCAGTTTTACTCCTTCATAAAACTCCATACCCGACATTGCCTTTGCAGGGAGTTTACCTTTAAAGGTCACCTTATCGTTCTGCACCAGTTCATCAAGGTAAAGCGGCACCAGCACATCTACCCTGTAGCGACCTTTCTTTACTGAAACAGGATAGTCGATCTCGCGTTTCTTAAAAGGCTTGGCTACCGGAGTTTTTTTACCTGGTGCTTTTTTAACCGGCGCTTTCTTTTTCGGCTTTTCCTTTTTGAATATCTTCTGCCATATCTGTGCCTCTGCGGTATTGCCATAGCAGGCCACAAACAGCGTCAGCAGCAAAAAGTAAACGGTCCGTTTCATGATGTGCTTTTTATCTATTCCCACTCTATGGTAGCCGGTGGCTTCGAACTAATGTCGTACACCACGCGGTTGATGCCTCTTACATAGTTAATGATATCGTTCGACACCTTGGCCAGGAACTCATATGGCAGGTGTGCCCAGTCGGCAGTCATGCCGTCTACAGAAGTAACAGCACGAAGTGCAACAGTATATTCGTACGTACGCTCATCACCCATTACACCTACACTTTGCACCGGAAGCAGTATAGCTCCAGCCTGCCATACCTGGCTGTATTGGCCGCTATCGCGCAGATGTTGCGTATATATAGCATCAGCTTCCTGCAGCATTTTTACTTTGTCTTCGGTAATAGCCCCCAGTACTCGTATACCAAGACCCGGTCCAGGGAATGGGTGACGAGACAAGAAGATATCATCGATACCCAGCTCGCGGCCTATCCTACGCACTTCGTCTTTGAACAGGAAGCGCAGTGGCTCTACCAGCTGCATGTGCATTTTTTCAGGCAGGCCGCCTACGTTGTGGTGCGACTTGATGGTTACTGAAGGACCGTGTACCGATACAGATTCGATAACATCAGGATAAATAGTACCCTGGCCAAGGAACTTCACGTCTTTTATATGCTTTGCCTCTTCAGAAAATACATCGATGAAGAGACCGCCAATGATCTTGCGTTTTTGTTCAGGATCTGTTACTCCTTCCAGTTTAGAATAGAACAGTTGCTTTGCATCAACACCTTTGGTATTCAGACCAAGGTGTTTGTAGCCTTCCAATACCTGCTCAAACTCGTTCTTACGCAACAGGCCGTTATCTACGAATATGCAAAACAGGTTATCGCCGATGGCTTTGTGTACCAGGGTTGCCGCAACAGTTGAATCCACACCGCCGCTTAATGCCATTACCACTTTCTGATTGCCAACTTGTTCTTTGATACGTTCAACCGTTTCGTGAATGAACGCTGCAGGTGTCCAGTCTTGCGTGCAACCACAGATGTCAACCACAAAATTTTTCAACAGCTGGCGGCCATCTGTACTGTGCGTCACCTCCGGGTGAAACTGGATAGCATATACCGGGTTATTGGCATAACCATCGGCTGCCTTGTAAGCAGCAACGGGTATAGACTCAGTATGCGCCAGGATTGTGAATCCTTCAGACAGGCGTTTGATAGAATCGCTGTGACTCATCCATACCTGGGAACCATCCGATATTGTTGCGAACAAAGGATCGTGCACAATAGCCTGAAGGTGTGCACGCCCATACTCACGGTGAGTAGATTTACCTACTTCTCCACCACTCTGTTGTGCCAGCAACTGTGCGCCATAACATACACCAAGTACCGGTAGCTTATCTGCTATCGCCTTTATATCCGGCTTGGGTGCAGTCGGATCGTTCACAGAGAACGGACTTCCCGACAGGATCACACCTTTCAGGTCTGCGGTATAGTTTACTGGCTTGGTACAAGGTTGTATTTCGCAGTAAATGTTCAGCTCGCGAATGCCACGCGCTATAAGCTGTGTATACTGGCTGCCAAAATCGAGTATGAGTATCTTTTCGTTCATGTAGTATTTTTATTAAGCCTGACCAGTAGTACCACCAAAGTTGAAAGGAACGTTTACTTGTTCCTGTTCTTTTATTGGACCATTAGCTGCTTCAAAGCGTTTTACGTTTTCCACCAAAGCACGCATCAGTCGTTTTGCATGCTGCGGGGTCATCACCACACGCGATTTGACTTTTGCTTTAGGCACGTTGGGCATCACATTTACAAAATCAAATACAAATTCTGCAAATGAGTGCGTTATGATAACCAGGTTCGAATAAACACCATCCGACATTTCTTCAGTCAGTTCAATGTTTAATTGTTGTTCCTGGGGTTGTTGATCTTGCGTCATTGGATCGGTTTGAGAATTTGGGTGCGAAATTAACAAAAGAAACCCAGTCGTTTTAGTCTAAGTTTAAAAGCCTCACAGGCAAAGGTTTGCGGGATTTTGTAGCTTTGGCGGCATGTCCCGTTACATTATAGCAGTTTTCATTTGCTCGCTGCTGCTTTCATGCAGGCCCGAGACCTATACGCCCAAGCCCCGAGGCTACTACGAAGTCGAGCTTCCGGAGCGAGCCTATCAAAAATTTGATAACCCCACTTACCCGTACAGCTTTGAGTACCCGGTATATGGCCAGGTTATTCCCGACACCAACTTTTTCGGCGAAAAACCAGAAAATCCCTACTGGATCAACATCGACTTTCCTTCTATAGGCGGACGAATATATGTTAGCTATAAAGTGATCGGCCCGAACCAGACAATTGAAAAGCTACTGGAAGACTCCTATGAGATGACCTCATTTCACACCAAGCGAGCTGATTACATAGACGATTTTGTATTTCATAACGACACTACCCGTGTTCATGGTATTTTCTACAATGTGACGGGCAACGCAGCATCAGCATACCAGTTCTATGCTACAGATTCGGTAAAAAACTATATTCGCGGCGCACTGTATTTCGATGTAACACCTAATGCGGACTCACTAAAACCAGTGAACGATTTCCTTCGAAAAGACATGGAGCACATGATCCAAACCCTGCGTTGGAGAAATTAGTTGGCATTTTCATTCAGAAAGTTATTTTTGCAATCCGGTTTAGGTAATGGCCCTGTAGTTCAATGGATAGAATAGAAGTTTCCTAAACTTTAGATCCAAGTTCGATTCTTGGCGGGGCTACGAAAGCCGCTCAATGAGCGGCTTTTTTTCTTTGGTATATTTCGGTTGCTGGTATCAATTTCTTCCCGAATATAATGTTGCTAATTTTGTTCAATCAATGGATACATCGGTATTTAAGGAAGAGATAAAAAAACGTATCAGCGTTAGCAATGAAGAGATCGAACGATTCCTACACCTGTGGGAGGTACGTGAATTCAAAAGAAATGAATTGATCCTTAAAGCCGGTGTTATTCCTAAGTTCTCCATATTTGTAATTAAGGGCTGCTTGCGGCAATTTTTCGTGAACGATGAAGGCGCTGAGTCGATAGTATATTTTGCAGAAGAGCGGCATTTCATCGGCGACCTGCCGGCACTTCGAAACAAAGTTTCCAGTGATTTTAACTTCCAGGCAATTGAACCTTGCGTGCTGCTCACAATAAGCAGTGAGAACTGGGAACGTTCTTTTCAGTTATTTCCGTGGTGGGCCGAAGCGCACATAAAAGGTTACCAAAAATGGGCAACTCTGATGCAACAGCAGATGGCCGACATGCAGCTAAGATCTGGAGAGGAACGATATCTTGACCTGTTAAAGAAAAGGCCGGGGCTATTTCAGCGCGTTCCTCAGCACTTTATAGCATCTTATCTTGGATTAAGTCCCGAAAGTCTGAGCCGCATCAGAAAAAAACTTGCTTCCGGTTAAATCTTAACAAATGTCAATGGAGGGCGGCCCAATGCCGGATAGTTTTGTGTCACAATTTAAAACACAACAACTAGGACATCCCGAAGGTGCTTATCGTTGGTATAGATCCTTACCTTATTGACTTTACATCAGCAGAATATGCCGCCTTTCCCAGCTTAAATGCGCAAAAAGTAGAAGCCGGAATAAAGAACGCGGTCAACCACCTCACTGAAAAAGGCTACAAAGCAGACGTTTGCTGGACCGACTTCGGCAACTCAGCAACAGACATCCTAAGAAAAAAACTGCAGCTACAGCCATTCGACAGTGTGCTCATTGGTGCAGGAATACGTGTTCCGGAGCAGAATTTCCTGCTGTTCGAACAGCTAATAAATATTGTCCATCAATACGCGCCCTCAGCACGCATATGCTTTAATACCCATCCTGGCGATACTGTCATAGCTGTGGAGCGCTCGACAACAAATCTATTCTCTCAAAAAGCATAAAACCAACAACAATGAAAAAACTGTTAGTAGCAAGCGTGATAATCGCTGGCTCTTTAACCGCAACAGCCAAAGGTGCTAAAGAAACGAATAAAGTAACGTTGATAGTCTCCCTTACTATAGACAATTTTGCTGAATGGAAAAAAGCCTTTGATGCGGGAGCTTCTGTTCGTGAACAGGCGGGCATTAAAGTGCTTCAAATTTGCAGCCTCGCAGAAAATGAAAAACATGTGATAGTGATCGAAGAGGCCGAAAGCCTGCAGGCAGCCCAGGAGTTTGTAGAAGTATTGAAGAAAAGGCAGAAACCCGGCACAGCAAACGTTGAAGCGAAACTGTATCAACAGCACGGAAAATAGTCTACGCCCCTTAAAACAAGAGCAAATTCCATTGAGAACTACCGAAAAGAGACGCAATTGCGTCTCTTTCTTTTTATGATGCTGCTCTTAAATACTTATTTCTGTATTGTACAGGAGATAATCCTGTTATTCTTTTAAAAGTATTACGGAATGCCTTAGTATCCGTATATCCTACTTTATACATGATATCATTCACATTCTCATCCATTGTTTCCAGACTCATTTTCGCCGCTTCTATTTTCACTCGCTGAATGTATTCAGCCACAGTATTAGAAGTTGCTTTCTTGAACCTGCGCTCAAAGTTTCTCCTGCCAATAAACAACATCGATGCAAGATCGTCTACTGATAACTTCTCAGCATAGTTAGTCTCGATATATTCCTGGGCTTTCATGACCTCCGAATCTGCGTGATCTTTCTGTCCCTGGAAGATGATGAATTGTGACTGGCTGTTACGCTGCATGTCTATCTGGAAGGCTTTAGCAAAAAACACAGCCGTCTCGCGACCAGCATACTTCTCTACCAGATAAAGAATCAGGTTGAGGTAAGAAAATGCACCTCCACTGGAGTAAATACCATCTTCATCGGTGATGATCCTGTCTTCAACCAATTTCACATCGGGAAACATCTTGCGAAAGTCATTAGCGGCCATCCAGTGCGTAGCGCAGTTTTTCCCCGTAATTAGTCCTGTAGAGGCCAGCATAAATGCCCCTACGCAAAGACTAGCCACTTCGGCACCATTTGCATACTGGTGCTTTATCCACGGAACAAAAGCTCTATTTGTGTCTAACACTTTAGCCATATCACCATCGAGAGCCGGAATAATGACAAGGTCTGTTTTTTCTACGTCATTAATGACAGCATCTGCATGTACTACATATTTGCCGCCTGCAGCAGGTGTCTCTTTCTGTAAGCCAACGAGTTCTACTTTGGACAACACAGGCCGGCCAGTATTCTGCAAGAATTTATTGACCTCTACAAACACTTGACGTGGTCCTTCTATGCTACCTAAAACAGCACCCGAAGGCACCAGGATCGATATATGTTTCATCTGAAATGGTTTGATAATGACATTAAAACACTGAGTTTCAACACAGTGAATTTGGAGGAATAAATTTCGTCAAAAATCCTGTCGTAAACAACCCGTTAATTGACGCAATTACCACCCATAATGCAAATTTAACAGTAGTACGTTTGCATTGTAAGCTAAAGGAAATAATATGCAAACGTACAATCTGGAAAATGATCTGAAGCTATTTTATATAGAAGCAGAAACTTTTCCATCGGGCGTAGAAGCTGCGTTCAAAAACCTGGAAGGATTACTTCCATCAACTGAAGGGCGTACATTCTACGGACTGTCGAATATGAATCAACAAGGCGGCATTAACTATAAAGCTGCAGTATTGGAAGAATATGAAGGCGAAGGAGAAAAATATGGGTGCAAAAATATTACAGTAAAACAGGGCACCTACCTCGTAGAAACCATTTTTGATTGGCGTAATAATAAAGAGCTGATAGGACCAACATTTCAAACTATGCTGGCAGATAAACGACTGGACCCTGACTCCTTTTGCATAGAATGGTATAAAGGCAACGACCAGGTAGAGTTAATGGTAAAGATCAATCCCTAATAAAACAGACATGACTCAAATAAATGCATACCTCACTTTCAACGGCAATTGCCGGGAAGCCATGAATTATTACAAAGAATGTCTTGGCGGTGAGCTTACTCTGCAAACTGTAGATGGAACACCCATGGCCGATAAAATGCCACCACAAATGCGCCAGCATATACTCCACTCTACTTTACAAAAAGACAGCCTAATGATCATGGCCTCGGATATGGCACGAGAAAAACTAGCGGGTGGCAACCGGGTATCGCTGATGCTGAACTGCAGCAGCGACGACGAGATCAACGGTTACTTTAATAAGCTTTCTGATGGCGGACAAATAATCGACCCACTGGCAGAGATGTTCTGGGGTGCCAAATTCGGCACCATCGAAGACAAATTTGGCATCAACTGGCTGCTCCATTACAATAAAAATCAACAATAACAATTCACTCAATAAAGCTCAAACATTATGGCATCTCTGAATCCTTATGTACACTTCAATGGTAATTGCGAAGAAGCATTCAACTTTTACAAATCAATCTTTGGTGGAGACTACACTATGAGCCGTTTTAAAGATGCGCCTCCCGGCTCGCCTATGACAGAAGCTGAAGGTGATAAAGTGCTCCACATATCCTTACCAATAGGTCGCGGCACCGTATTAATGGGCAGCGACGTACCCCAGGCTTTCGGCCCTGCAAGCATCGGAAACAACTTCTACGTGTCTGTAAACGCAGACAGCCGCGAAGAAGCGGATAAGCTTTTTAAGGGCCTTTCAGAAGGCGGCAAGGTAATGATGCCACTGGAAGATACTTTCTGGGGCGCCTATTTCGGCATGTTCGTCGATAAATTCAAAGTACAATGGATGATCAGCTTTGATAACAACAATAACTAACCATCAAATTATTCCACACACTCAAATTCCATAATCATGAAAAAGACAAACATTATTTATTGGTCTGTTACACTACCATTCGTAGCTTTTATGCTATCATCGGCTATTCCTAACATGCTGGCCACGCCAGACTGGATCGGCATCTTCAAAAGCCTGGGATATCCCGAATACCTCGTGTCTTTTGTCGGCTTTGCTAAGTTTCTTGGCATTGTAGCCATCCTTGTTCCCGGCTTTCCACGTGTTACTGAATGGGCATATGCCGGCCTGGCTTTTGACATAATTCTCGCCACGTATTCTGTTTTATCAATTGCTCCTAACGATCTCGGATGGCTGTTTATGATAGTCGTGCTGTTGTTTCTGTTTACATCATACATATTTTATCATAAGCGTTTAAAACTGCGTGCTGCAAAGAATCCACAACCTGTTTTTGGTGCGCCTGTAACCCTGGGATAATATGATGATCACCACAAAAGCGATGGTAGAGGTTTTCAAAACAGACGTGGCTGTACCCGAAGAAGCACAGTTATTGGCAGATGCCCTCTTGGCAAGATTCCCAAACAGCAAACCCAGCTTCGACCTTGACGATTGTGACAAGGTGTTGAGAATAGAAGGTGGTATGTTGTGCACGAACACCATCATCAATATTGTAAATCAATTCGGCTACAATTGCCATATTTTAGACTATTAAAACAATTACCTATGTCAGCAGAAAACAACAAAGAGATCATACGGAAGGTGAATGATGCCTTCGCAAAAAACGATATGGAAACATTCCTGGCCAGCTGTGCCAACGACGTACGGTGGAGCATGGTAGGCGCACACGGCCTTGTAGGCGCCGATGCTATCCGCGAGGATATGAAAACGAACATGCCATCGCAGCCACCAGTTTTCACCGTCAAGCACTTGATTGCCGAAGGCGAAATGGTAATGTGCGACGGAGAAATGACCATGACGCAAAAAGACGGTAAAGAATGGCGCGGCGCTTTTTGCGATGTATACCAAATGCGCGATGGCAAGATACAGGAACTTAACTCGTACATAGTAGAATACAGATAACAAGCATCATAACACGTACTACTAAATGGCGCCGGCATCGGGCGCCATTTGCATTTGTGTATATCTAAATTTCCATTTCCCGCCATTTGCACTATTTTTAGTCCATTACACTACAAAGCATGAAGTCAAACACCAAGCAATCATATACTACGTCCCTTTTTCTTGTAGGCTGCCTGTTTTTCATTTTCGGGTTTGTGACCTGGCTAAATGGTACACTCATACCCTTCCTTAAAGCCGCCTGCGAGCTGAATAACTTCCAGTCATACTTCGTCACCTTTGCGTTCTTCATCTCTTACTTCGTAATGGCCCTGCCGTCTTCGGCAATACTGAGGGCTACCGGCTTCAAAAAGGGGATGAGCCTGGGGCTTTTTGTGATGGCCATTGGCACCGTCATTTTTATACCTGCGGCTATGCAACGCAGTTTTACGTTTTTCCTCATCGGTCTGTTTACACAAGGTCTAGGTTTATCAATACTGCAGACAGCTACCAACCCATATGTAACCATCCTCGGCTCTGAAGAAAGCGCTGCACGTCGTATCAGCATCATGGGCATTGCCAATAAAGTAGCAGGCATCCTGAGCCCGCTGATACTGGCCACTATACTGCTGGGCGATATTGACACGGTCAAAACCAAACTGGCTTCTGCAGCAGATGTGGCTGCTAAAAGCCAGTTGCTCGACGACCTCGCCCGCCGTATCATCAACCCATATATCGTGCTGACCATAGCACTGGTGGTACTAGCGTTGCTGGTGCTCATTTCCCCCCTGCCCGACATTGACGACGAAGAGGAGAACCCTGACATCAAGGCCGACAGCCGCACCACGTCTATCTTCCAACACCCGTACCTGTTCTTTGGCGTTTTTGCCATCTTCCTGTATGTGGGTGTGGAGGTGATTGCAGGCGACTCGATCATCAGTTATGGCACCTACCTCGGTATACCTATCAATGAGGCAAAGTTCTTTACCTCGTTCACCCTGGGCTGTATGATAGCCGGTTACTTTCTCGGCATATTGCTTACACCCAATTTCATATCGCAGGAAACAGCGCTGAAAGTATGTGCTGTACTCGGCATATTGTTCACCATTGGCGTACTGACCTCCGACGGTCGTTTCTCTGTTTACTGCCTTGCCGCCCTTGGTCTTGCCCACTCCATTATGTGGCCTGCCATCTGGCCCATGTCGCTTAAAGGACTGGGCCGGTTTACCAAAACCGGGGCCGCGCTGCTCATCATGGGTATCGCAGGTGGCGCTGTGTTACCGCTGCTCTATGGTCACCTGGCCGATCTGCAGAACAACCAGGCTGCTTACTGGATCCTGATACCATGCTATCTCTACATCCTTTATTTCGCCATTTGGGGCCATAAGGTGGGCTACAAAAAATAGCCTATCCTGTTATCTAATTTGCAAGGGCTACTTTCCGGAGAAGGTAGCCCTTGTTGTTCTATTTTGAACCATTGTCTGCCGTGGTAGGCTGCGGTTGCCCTATCAACGGGGACTGTGGTAGTTGCATATACCTTGGAGGCGCTGGCTGGCGGTCTTCCGACCCTTCATCCTGGCTCTTCTCTTTTGGTTTTACTGTCGAGCGCACCACCATTATTTTGTTCAGTATATCGAACCAGAAAGGTGCGCCAAGCGTGGCAGCAAAGGCCGTAATAAGCCAGCCGAGGACTACACCCCAAAATGAGTTCCACGCTCCGCCCTGGCCTCTTGAGTTGATCCATGCCGGATGGTCGCCATCCCAGCCTATTGGCAGCGTAAGAGCCTGCAAATGCGATTCGGCCACTTTATAATCAACAGGGGCACCATTGGCCGTTATCGTCCCTGCTTCCTTTACCACCAGCTCACGGGCCGATTGGTTTACCGAAAGGTAGTTAGCAACCCTGAGAGTATTAATGTTCATACTTACAACAACAGCCACAGCTATGCCGAATATGATCATTTGAGTGGACCGCTTGTACCAACCCGATACCCTGTCCATACCGCTGTTGAACCAGTCTTCAATAACTTTTTGCGCCTTGTTCATATCTCCCTGTGCTGAATTTACGGCATGCAATAATACGCGCTGTACTTGCGGGTTTTGTATCTCAGCCACGTTCTTGCGTATCGCCTCGAGCGAGATTGGCTGACCTGCGGTTGCCGTGTTAATGTCACCGGCTTGCTTACCATGGGCTGCAATGTCCATTAATGCCTGCGAAAAGTTCTTCGCGTTGATATACGAAGGCAGGTTGCGGCCCCTTGCCCAAAGCCCCGGCTTGTCTGTACCGTCGGCTGGCTTATAGTCGCCAGAAAAAATGCCGCTTACCAGTGGGTGCTGGTAAAGTTCTTTGGCCAGTCCGTTACCACCTTTATCATGCAGTAACTGGCGGATGCCATGTTCCAGGTAGGCGGCGCGGGTTTTGAGTATTGATTCAATACCCTCCCTTACCGCGGTGCAAATGGTGCTTACCAGGATGAAGACCACGATAAGACCAATACCAACGTCGACGATTGCTGATCCAAACATAGAATAGAAGTTGTGTGGTGATTAATGATGATGAGTGTTTGTTGTTATCCCATTTCAAATGTAAACATATATAGATACTTAAAATACCGTTGAAACACGTTTTTTTATTTGGCGTATAAGTTTATATTATCGTTCGTAATATCCGTTGTTGGTTTTTGTTGGTTTTTCTATCAAACCAATGTCGAATTCTGGTTGGTGTCGTGTAGCATTTTAGGCTGTAATATGCTTCCGAAGTGGATCGCAGGCGGAAATGACGTTTGTTGTCGGAGCTTGATTTGTTGTCGTTTGTTGTCGAAACGGTGTTCATTATTTTGAGTGAAACGCCGTGAAGCCAAAAATCTCCAGGGGCTAGCATTGAAGCCAGGTATTTTAAGATAGGTTTTCATAGTGTCTTCATTCAATATCTATCCAGAATGCTATTAAATACAAATATACAACATTTTACTCATTAAATGACCTAAAACTTGTGGCCCCGGTTTCTTAAATTTACATTAGTAAAGCCCGGAAAGATGAAAGAGCATACCACCAACTACCAGAACGCGTTTATCGAGATAGCTGAGGACTGCCCTGTAAAGGCAGGCGAGATGCCACCACTGAAGGGCGATAAAAAGACGGTAGCCAACATGCAGTTTGATATGGTGTATGACAATCCGTACAAGTACACTTCCGACGACGTATTGTTCCAGGTGTATGCCGATCGCAATGGGATCAAAAAAGGCGAAACGGCTGAAGCGCGCAAAGCATTCTTTTCCAAGGGTCAACCCTGTTTTCGTACCTCTCCCCTCACCAAGCGATATGGCTGGGGTGTACACAGCGACGAGGCTGGTCGCATAGCCATTTATGGAGCCGAAACGACCGAATACAAAAAGATGGCTGAGGACAAGAGCCTGAAAGTCGTGAAGGCGATGAGGAGTAGTAAATAAGTGCTATAAACATCAATTTAATACCCCTATTGTTAATCTTTATCCGCAACCAATGTACCTACAATAGATGTTTTGTAACTTGCATACATGGAACGAAAAGACTTCCTGAGAACGATGCTGGCTTTTTCGGCGGCGGGTACGCTCACCAGCTTTAAAAATTTTACAGACGGGTTGCCTAAGCAAGGCAGAAAGATGCCGGTATTGTTCACGTCCCACGGCAGCCCGATGGACATACCCCTGAGCAAAGACGAGCGCCCTTTCTGGAATGCGCTGTTTGAACTAGGTAAGGGTTTGCAAAACAATTTCGACGTGAAGGCGGCATTGATCGTGTCGGCACATTGGTGTACACGTGGCACTTATGTCAATATATCGCCTGAGCAACAGCAGATATACGATTACTACGGTTTTCCAAAAGAGTATTACGAAGTAAAATACCATGCAAAAGGTGCACCTGAGATAGCGCACGAGGTGGCGAAGATCGTGCCTTCTGTAAAGGAGAGCACCGACTGGGGGTTGGATCACGGCGCCTGGCCTATGCTGATGCACCTGTTTCCTGAAGCCAACATACCCGTGTTCCAAATGAGCATAGACTACTATGCAAAACCGGAATATCATTTTGAACTAGGCAGACAACTGGCGGCGCTGCGCGAGAAAGGTGTACTGATCATAGGCAGTGGTTCGCTGATACACAACCTGCAGTTGGCAGGACAGAAGATGAGCCGCAACGACATGACCCCATATGGCTGGGAAGCCGAGTATGATGAGTGGCTCAAAAAAACGATAGACGCACGCAATTTTGCCGACATCGTTAAGTATGAAACAAGTCACAAACTAGGCAAACTGGCAGCGCCAACACCAGACCATTATGTGCCGGTATTATACAGCCTCGGCCTCACCGATAAGAGCGACGAGATCAACTATTTTTACGAGGGCACGCCAAGTATTCCCGCATTCAGCGAAAGAAGTTTTCTGATCGGAAATATATAACCGTGTCAAGTGTTGCCACCTGACACCACAATAAAGAACTTATACGATGAGAAAGCCGCTCTGAAAAGCGGCTTTCTCTATTTCATGAATCAGCCAGGCGGTTACCGTCACCCTGCCATTTCCGTTCTGTGTCTGTATATGTCCTTGGCTGTGCTTCGTCGTCGCTTTGGCCAAATTCGTCCTCCAGCATGATGCCTGCTTCTTCCACGATCGGGTGTTTGGCTTTGAGCAATGGTATCTCAGGCAAAAAGAAAACAACGATCAGCGCCACCAGCATCAGGCAGGCAGCTACAAAAAACACACTGTCTACGGCAGCGCTGAATGCCACCTTAGCAAGCCCAATAAAGTGCTCGAAATTGCTGTACACCTGCTGCTGCATATTAGGCGGCACCTTAGCCAGCATCTGTTTTATATGCTCCTGGTTGGTCTGGTTGAGCACCGATTGAAGCATGGTACCATCAAAATGGCTACCGCTGCCGCTTGTATTTAATTGCTTCATCTGCGCCACAAATGGATCGCTTCTCAGCATACTGGCCTGCTCTGTCAGCTTACTGTTCATGATGCCACCTAAAATAGCAGTGCCTACTGTGCCGCCTATATTACGGAACAACTGTGTACCAGCAGTTACTTCTCCCAGCCGCTGCATGGGAAAAGCACTCTGCACAGCCAGGGTGAAGATGGGCATAGTAGCGCCGAGACCAGCGCCCAGCAATACCATCCGCACGATGAGAGAAATATTGGAGGTATGCTCATCGATAGTAGAGAAATAAAACAAAGCGGCCACCGTAAGAGCTGTTCCTGCAATAGCCAAAACTTTATACTTGCCGGTGCGCGAAATAACTTGTCCTGCAACGCTGGATGCCACCACAAGCGATAGCATCATAGGCGTGAGCACAAGCCCGGCATGTGTGGCTGAACCGCCAATAACACCTTGGGAAAATATGGGCACGTAAATGATGACACCAAACATGCCCATAGCTGTAAGGAACATAGCAGCAACCGATACAATGAATACGCGGTTACGGAATAATGTCAGCGATAATATGGGATTGCGCGCCCTGCCCTCTACGCGGATGAAAATGAACAGGGATGCAGCTGCAAACGCCAGGGAACTGATGATCTGCCATGAGCTCCACTGGTACACGCTACCGCCCCATACCAGCGAGAGCAACAGCGGGATGAGAGTAGCGGCAATAAAAAATGCCCCAAGCCAGTCGATAGTTTTGTCCCTGTGGTGCGGCGCTATCTTCGGCAATGTCGCCAGCAACACCACGATCGCGATCACACCCAGCGGTATATTCACATAAAACACCCAACGCCAGGTTGTATTGTCCGTTATCCAACCACCAAGCAAGGGACCGGCAATGCTGCTCAATCCAAAAATGCCACCTATAAATCCCTGGAACTTACCCCGTTCGGCCGGCGGGAACACTTCACCTATGATGGCAAAAGAGTTGACCATCATAGCGCCACCGCCAATACCCTGCAGTGCGCGAAAGAATATAAGCTGCGTCATATTTTGCGACAGCCCGCAAAGCATAGACGCCGCCAGGAAAATGCCAATACCCAACAAATAGAGTACACGCCTGCCAAACATATCGGACAACTTACCGTAGATGGGTACCGTAACTGTAGACCCCAACATATAGGCGGTAAATACCCAGCTGATGTGTTCAAGCCCGTGCAGTTCCTGTACTATGGTTGGCATGGCGGTCGACACAATGGTCTGGTCGAGCGAGGAAAGTAACATGGCGAGTATAACACCTGACAGTATAGCCCATTTATTCGTCTGGTTCATCAATCGTTCTTTCCCAACTCAGCTCAAAAGCCATACCCGCACAATTAGCGACTCAGGATCAATAGCATACTGTCTGCTATACAGAACAAAAAAGCCGCTTTGTGAGGCGGCTTTGTATAAAAGTTCGTTAGTTAATTAACCAGGGATACGTGCAATATACTTGCTCAGCTCTTTTACCTGCTCTACCACCTGCGGATTGGTAGCCTTAATTGATTTTGCTTTTGCAAAGTACATTTTTGCAGCACGGAAATCGCGGCGCTGCATGCTGATGCTTGACAGTTGCAGGTAAGCCGTTGCTTCGCTGTCTTTATCAGGAAGACCGGCTTTCACGGCTTTGCGCAGGTTCTCGTATGCTTCTTTGGTATTGCCTTTGCGGTACGCGATAGAACCCAGCTGCAGGTAGGCAGTACCTTCCAGTTCTTTTTCGGTACCAGCCTCCAGTCCTTTACGGATATCAGCTTCTGCCTGGTCAAGGTCGTCGCCCATGGTAGACAGGTTGGCGCGCAACATGTAATAAGACGAACGTACAGGCTTGTACAGCAGGTCCGGGTACTTTACGCGTTTCATCAGCGCCTGAGCACCTTCCATATCTCCATCCTCAATATAACCCTGTATCAGCGTCATTGGTCCGATCAGGAAGTGAGCAGCAACCATCAGGATGGCCACCAGGAACGGCAGCCATGCGATCCACCAGGTAACTGAAAAGCCTAGCCAAAAGCCCAGGCCAATCAATACTACTGCAAGAGGTATGCGATTGAATACTATAAAACGACGGAGACTTGCCTTCATTACTTAAAAATTGGCTGCAAAGATAAGTTTTCGCGCGGTGATACACCACATATAAGGCTATTACATATCTTCTTAATATTCAGCTGTACGCGGCTCACGCCTTAACCGATGAGCTGTTTTGTAACCGAATACCCAACTGCTGTGCCTTGCTTTGGGAGTTACGTCTTACTTTTGTCACCATGGAAGCAGTCACGCAGGCGACAGATTGGTTTGAAAGTTGGTTCGGGTCCCCTTATTACAAAATTTTGTATCAGAACAGGGATGAAATGGAGGCACAGGCATTTGTAGAAAAGCTGATAGACCACCTGCAACCCCTGCCCGGCAGCAGCATGCTCGATATAGCCTGCGGCGAAGGCCGCTTTGCCGTGCAGCTTGCTGAGCATGGGTATGACATAGTAGGTATCGACCTGTCGCACCACAGCATCGAAACTGCAAAACAGTTTGAGGAAGAGCACCTGCAGTTTTTTGTGCACGACATGCGTTTCCCGTTTTACATTAACTACTTCGACTATGCCTTTAACTTCTTCACTAGCTTCGGTTATTTTGCCCACGACCGCGACCATATGATGGCCGCCAAAGCGTTTGCAGCCGCTCTGAAAAAAGATGGTTTGCTGGTGGTAGACTACCTGAACAAAGAATATGTGCTTGGCGGACTGGTGCCGGAAGAGACCGTACAAAGGGGGAGTTATACGTTTCACATTACGCGTAAACTGGAACGGAATCACATTCTCAAAACAATAGATTTTTCCGATGCCGACGGCAAGCATAGGCGCTATACCGAAAGTGTAGCCGCTTTTACACTGGCTGATTTCATCCAGATGTTCAAACGTGCAAAAATGACGCTGGTGGGGACCTTCGGCGATTACCAGCTGAACTCTTACCACCCTACCGATTCGCCGCGAATGATCATGATCTTTAAAAAAGCCTGATGCTAGAGCACCTCCAGAACTTACTTATAACATTCGACTACGGGTTGTGGTATTACCTGAACACCGAATGGCATAACTATATACTGGATGCCATCATGCCATACATACGCAACCAATGGGCCTGGGCACCACTCTACCTGTTCCTGCTTATGTTCATGACCATGAACTTTGGACGCAGGGGATGGATCTGGTGCATCTTCTTCCTGCTCACATTTGCCATTGCCGATTACGTGAGCGCATCTATGCTGAAACCTTTATTCATACGTACAAGGCCTTGCAACAATCCCTTCCTGCAAACAATGGTGCATAGTATAGTACCGTGCGGAAGCGGCCCTAGTTTCCCCAGCGCTCATGCGGCCAATCATTTTGGATTAGGTGTATTCATGGCCACAACCTTACACTCCAAAGTAAAAGGCATCTGGTGGATGACCATGATCTGGGCATTTATGATCGGCTATGCACAGGTGTATGTTGGCGTGCACTTTCCGCTGGATGTGATATGCGGCGGACTGGTGGGTGCAGTTGCAGGCACGCTGACCGGTAATATCTTCAATCGCCTATTCGACCTGAGTAAACCGCATAAGGTTAAAGTCAAACCCGCGCCTACCGCCCCATAAGCAAGGCACAAATAATACCTGCTGACACAGCTGCATTCAAAGACTCTGCTCCGCCAAGACGCGGGATCGTGACCTTGTGTTGCGCCTTATCGAGGATGGCATCAGAAATGCCCTTTGATTCATTGCCGATGATCAATACACCATAAGCTGGTTTCGAAATCTCGTAGATGTTCTGTCCATTGAGGGCAGCTGCATATACAGGCATATTCGCCTGCGATAAGAATTCATTGAGAGGCGCTGTGCGAATGTTCACTCTCAAATGTCCGCCCATAGCTGACTGCACTACTTTAGGATTATAAACATCGACACAACCAGGAGAGCAGATGATGTGCTTGACACCAAACCAATCGGCAATGCGAATGATAGTACCCATATTGCCCGGGTCTTGAATCTCATCAAGCGCAATACACCACTCATTAGCCGGCATCGCATCATCATGTTTTGGCATGTGTGCTACTACAAGCACGTGATTGGGTGTTTGCAGAGTGGAAATAGACTTCAATTGAATATCGTCGACAATATGAAGTGTGGCTTCTTCATGCCTGTCAATTAGCGCTCGGTTAGCTTCGGCCCATTCGTAAGTCGCAGCTATGTGCTGGATGGGTGCATCTGAAGACAGCCATTCACGGGATATTTTGTCGCCTTCGGCTATAAATACATTGTGTTCTTTACGATATTTTTGCAGCGATAACGACCGAATATATTTATTTTGCGCCTTCGACAACATAGAGCAAAGCTAACTGAATTGTCTTAACCTGATACATGAGTCATAGAAGAATTGTTTTCTCCGTCCAGGCATTATCGTTACTGATAGTGTTGCTTGTATCAGGAAGTTGTAACATTACCCGCCACCTGAAAGAGGGTGAATACCTGCTAAAAAGCAACGACGTAAAACTTCACTCCAAACAAAACATAACACGCAAGGGCGAGATCAGGGATAACCTGGAAGCGCTGATCGTGCAAAAACCGAATACAAAATTCCTTGGCATTCCGTATAAGCTGATTTTTTACAACTGGCGTTATAACAAATTTCAGCACGATAGCGGGCACTACCAGGTACGTACTAAAACAGTTGAGGCGCCGGTTATTTACGATAGTGCTTCAAAGCGACGCTCGGCGCTGAACATGCGCAGTTACCTGTTTAACCAGGGGTATTTTTATTCTAAGGTTACAGATACCACAAAGTTTAAAGACAAAAAAGCCTATGTCACCTATTTCGTAAATACGGGAAGCAACTACCTTATCAATAACCGTATTTATGATATCGACGATAGCACCATCAATTCTTTCGTTCTACTGAATGAAGGAGCCACTGTGTTGAAACCGGGGATAGAGTTTACTTATACCCTGCTGGAAGAAGAACGAACACGACTAATAACCGTATTACGCAACCAGGGGTATTATAAGATATCGAACAATAACATCAGCTTTGAGCTGGATACAGCTAACAAGCGCATGTTGAGAAGCGATGAAAACCTGATAGAGGACGCGATCAATGTGCTGGCGTTTCAAAAAAATGAACGCAAGCCAACGCTGGATATCAAGATCATCATCCGCGCCGATGAAGATCCGAGTTCGTATTACCGGTATGGCATTAGCCGCGTGCGGGTGTTTCCCGACTATAAGGGAGGATCTGACTTCCGCGATACCACAATGATCCAAAGGGCCATTGGCAAGGTCACATTCAAGTATCACGACTATTATATACGCGAGAACATCATTTACAGACACCTATTCCTCGAGCCCGACCGCTATTATTCGCAGAAGGAATATGACCAGACTGTCAATAAACTCAATGAATTAGGATCGTTCCAATCCATCCGTATTAGCTTCAGCGAAGACACCACACGCGGTCCGGGCTGGCTGAATGCTAACGTGTTCCTTACACCGGCCCAGAAATTCGATTTCAATACAAACCTAGAGGTATCAAACGGTTCAATTTACCAGCTGGGAAATGCCCTGTCTGTAAGTTTGCGCAACCGAAACTTTGGCCGTGGTGGAAACATGCTGACGCTGACAGCAGCAGGCGGCATCGAAATGACGCATGATACCATCGGTAAAAACTTCATTGACCGTTTTCATATGCTGACCCGTACGCTTAGTGTAAATGCGGGCATAGACTTTCCAAAATTCCTCCTGCCGTTCCGTTCTCACACTATTAGTAAAAAGAATATTCCGCGTACCGAGATCAACTTGGGCACGGCCATACAGGAACGTGTGAAATACTTTACTGTGCTCAACTCCTCGGCCAACTTTAGGTATAAATGGCGGGAAACATCTACCAAGAACTGGGAGCTAACGCCCATCTTTGCCAACGTTATCCGTCTTCCGGTTGTTACAGATTCATTCAACAACCTGCTAAGAACCAACAGCTGGCTACGAAACGCCTATACAGAAACATTCATTGAAGGGGAAAACGTTGCATTCATTTTCACCGACCGCGAAAAGCGACTGGGTAAAAATTATTTCTACGCGCGTCTTGGTTTGGAAGAAGCAGGAGGTATTCTTCGTGGTCTGAACACCTTCATTCCAAAACTGGACAGCTCGTATTCGCAGTACCTCAAGTTTGACTTTGACGCACAACACTTCGTACCACGACGACATTCAGCCTGGGCATTCCGCTTTATTGGCGGCATAGGTTTGCCTTATGGCAACTCGATAACGTTGCCATACCTGAAACAATATTACGTTGGTGGTGGTTATAGTATGCGCGGCTTCCGTATACGCACACTTGGGCCAGGCAGCTATGTTGATGTTACGCCCGATGAAGGAACGAACGTAGTAGACCGCACGGGCGACATAAGGCTGGAGCTAAACGGTGAGTACCGTTTTGATGTAGTACGCCTGTTTGGTGGTGCGATGAACTTGAAAAGTGCCTTATTTGCCGATGCGGGAAACATTTGGCTTGCAGACAGTACACGCGACTATCCAGATGGAGAATTCCAATTTAAAAACCTGGGCAGAGATATTGCAATTAACGTTGGCACAGGTGCGCGGATAGATGTTGCGGGTTTCTTTCTCGTAAGAGCGGACGTAGGTATACCGATAAAACGGCCTTTTTACCTTCCTGATGACGAGATAGCGCGCGATGTAAATGGTACTTTGATCCGCCGTGGTTGGGCACTCGACGAATTTTTTGGCTACAAAGACTGGGCAAAACAAAACCTCGTGCTTACCGTATCCATCGGCTATCCATTCTAACACTGGCGCTTTTGCTGAAGCGCATCGCATTTAATATCTTTGACGCATATGCGTAATATTAAGATCATAGAAGTAAGATCTGAGATAGGAGCAGGAACAAGAGGCGCAAGCCTCGGCATAGATGCCATACGAATAGCGGCGCTCGACTACATGAGCAGCTTTTTTGTAAACTTTCCTTCTGAACAGGTAGAGAACGAGAACCGTCTTTTATACGAACCGGTAGCATCGCCCTACGCCAAGCGTATACAAGGTGTTTATACCATGTATGAGCGTGTGGCAAAAAGTGTTGCCGACACTTTGAAATCAGGACTGTTCCCACTGGTACTGGCTGGTGATCACAGCACCGCGGGTGGTACTATTGCAGGCATCAAAATGGCACGTCCTAAGAACAGGCTAGGTGTAATATGGATAGACGCACATGCTGATCTGCACACGCCCTATACTACCCCATCAGGCAACATGCACGGTATGCCACTCGCTACTGCCCTTGCCGAGGATAACATAGAGAGCCAGGTACACAACCCTGACGCACAAACCGTAGAATTCTGGAATAAGCTGAAAAGCATAGGCAAGATCGAGCCAAAGATCCAGCCGTCAGACATCGTTTACATTGCCATGCGCGATTTTGAAAAGGAAGAAGAACACCTGATCAAGAAATATGGCATCAAAGTAATTCCAACACAGGAAGTGCGTCGTAAAGGTGTGGAGAGTGTAGTACGTTCTGCGCTACTCCATCTAAGCGCCTGCGATGATATCTATGTTTCGTTTGACGTAGATAGCCTTGACAGCTCTATATCGCGCGGCACAGGCACACCGGTAAGCAACGGGCTGAAAGAAAGAGAAGCAGAAGACCTTATAGCTTCGTTTATGCAAAACCATAAGATCTGCTGCTTCGAGGTGACAGAGGTAAACCCAACGCTGGATAAAGAAAACCTGATGGCTGAGATAGCCTTCAACATTCTACAGCGTAGCGTGAACCTGCTCTTAGTGAACTAGTTCTCTAACCACTACTTTGTCAACACCAGCCGCATTGCTTTACCGGGAGAAGCTTTGCCCGCAGCTGAGCGCACTGTGATCTGGTCAAAATATACAGTATCGCCTGGTTTTGAGCGTTCTGTGATGTTATTCAGAAGAAACGTGGTCAGGCTATCACCCATACAATATTCCACCAAGTGGTCGGTCACCCACATCAGGTTGCCTACTGAATCCTCATAGAGATTGCGCTCGCCATAGGTGAGTGCAAATCCGTCGACGCCATATGGCATCCCAAGGGAATCGCGCGACGTGAGCCCTTGTTTCAACAATGAATCAAAAGTCTTTTTGCTCAGCTTACCATCAGAGACAGTCGACCGCCCCAGGTAAACTGGAATGCGTTTTACCGGCTTGTCTGTCTTCTTATCTTTCGTTTGCGCCCATACAGTTACAGACGCCAACGAAAGACATATCACAACAAATTTTAGCTTCGTATTCATTTTCCTAAAGTTATAATAAACTCAGGCTTTCTTCAATAGCTTTTATTTTAGCTAAGGCGTCAGCCTGCTTTTTACGCTCAATTTCTATCACCTCGGGTTTCGCATTCTGCACAAAGCGTTCGTTACCCAACTTCTTATCAATGCTTCCCAGGAACCCTTTCAGGTAGTCCAGTTCTTTTTGCATCTGCTCTTTCTGTGCGCCAGTATTTACATTGGCAGCATCGGCCTCAATGTACAGTTTATCGGTCTGCACCACTATAGCAATACTGCCCTGCTTTGGTTCAGCAGTAAAACCGATCTGCTCGGCGTTTACTTGCCTTGCCAAGATGGGTTCTACCTTCTTGTAGAAATCCTGCTGCGCGGTATCTATCCACAATTTGATTGTCTCTTTGGGCTTCAGCTGGTTCTTGTTGCGCGTGTCACGAACCGCTGTGATCAGCTCCTGCAACAATGCGCCATCTTTAAGTATTCCCTTATCAACGCTTTTTGTAGTGGGCAGTTGCTTTACGATCAGGTCGTCACCCTCTTTGCGTTCACGCAGCGAATGGAATATTTCCTCGGTAATGAACGGCATATATGGATGCAACAGCTGCAGCAGACTTTCGTAGATATTGATAGTACGGTCGTACACATCACGGCTCATTGGTTGATCCTGTGCAGGTTTTATCCATTCAAGATACCACGAGCAGAAATCATTCCATATCAAAGAGTAGATGGTTTTCAAAGCTTCGCTGAGGCGGAAGTCTTTCATCAAATCTGCTACCTCGGCAGAAGCATCAGCCAGCCTGTGTTCCATCCAATCGATAGCAAAACCTGCATTTGACTCAACACCATCAGCTATCCTGCTCTCCCACATCTTCACCAGCTTGGTGGCGTTCCACATTTTATTGCTGAAGTTGCGGCCCTGCTCCAGAGATGATTCATCGTACAGCAGGTCGTTACCAGCGGGAGCAGATATCATCACGCTGAAACGCAAGGCATCAGCACCAAATTGTTCAATCAGGTTCAACAGATCGGGCGAGTTACCGAACTGCTTACTCATTTTCTTCCCTTCTTTGTCGCGAACCATACCCGTAAAGTATACCTTGTTGAATGGCTTCTCGTCCATGAACTCGAAACCAGCCATGGCCATACGCGCCACCCAGAAGAAGATGATATCAAAACCAGTAACCAGTGTGCTTGTAGGATAGTAATATTTCAGTTCAGCGTTATTAGGGTCTTTGTTCCAGCCAAACACCTGCATTGGCCACAACCAGCTGCTGAACCAGGTATCCAGCACGTCTTCATCTTGCCTCAGTTCTGGTTGCTTAGCCGCTAACTCTGGCTTTTTAGCTTTGTATTGTTCGTGCGCGCCTGCGGCGTCGGTAGCCACGTAAATAGCACCTTCGCTGTCGTACCATGCAGGAATACGTTGCCCCCACCAAAGCTGGCGACTAATGCACCAATCTTTGATATTGCCTACCCAGTGACGATACAGGTTTTTGAATTTAGCCGGGATCAGTTCGATATTATCATTCAGTACATTCTCGAGTGCAGGTTTAGCCAACTGCTCTACATCACACCACCACTGCACTGACAGCTTTGGTTCAATAACAGCATCGGTACGCTCTGAGAAACCTACCTGGTTGCTGTAGTCCTCTACCTTTACCAAGTTGCCCGCGGCTTCCAGGTCGGCGAGTATTTTCTTGCGTACAGCAAAACGGTCTTCACCGATGTACAGCTGAGCAGCTTCGCTCATGGTGCCGTCATCGTTCAGTGTATCTATAACCTGCAGGTTGTGTTTCAGACCAAGGTTGTAGTCATTGATGTCGTGCGCAGGAGTAACCTTCAACGCACCAGTACCGAATTCTTTATCGATGTAATCATCAAAAATGATCGGTACGCGTCGGTTTACCAGCGGTACGAAGCAGAATTTGCCCTTCAGGTGAGTGTAGCGTTCATCTTCCGGATGCACGCACACAGCAGTATCGCCCAGGATAGTTTCAGGACGAACGGTAGCTATCGTTATGTATTCTTCTTTGTCACTGTCGATCTTATAACGAACGTAAACCAGTTTAGAGTTGGTTTGCTTGTAGATCACCTCCTCGTCACTCAAAGCAGTTTTTGCCTTGGGATCCCAGTTGATCATTTTTACGCCGCGATAGATATAACCCTTGTTGTATAGTTCAACGAATACGCGCATTACAGCAGCATAGTACTCGTCGTTCATGGTGAAGTTAGTACGGTCCCAGTCGAGCGAACAGCCTAGCTTGCGCAGCTGTTGCAAGATGATGCCGCCGTATTTTTCTTTCCACTCCCAGGCATATTTCAGGAACTCATCGCGCGACAACGACTTTTTATCGATGCCTTTTTCGCGGAGCATACCCACTACCTTAGCCTCTGTAGCAATAGATGCGTGGTCTGTACCCGGCACCCAACAGGTATTGAAACCCTCCATTTTAGCACGACGGATGAGTATGTCCTGGATAGTATTATTCAGCGCATGGCCCATGTGCAGCACACCGGTAACGTTGGGCGGAGGTATGACAATGCTATATGGCGGACGTTCGTCAGGGACTGATTTAAAATACCCTGAACGTTCCCAATGTTCATACCAACGTTGTTCGGCTTCGCCGTGCTGAAAATTCTTACTTAGTTCCATGTTTTCGCTGAGCGCAAATTATAAGTGTGCAAAGATAATACCTAACTCCCGTCCTTCAGAATTTGTAACATTTTGCTCTGTTAAGCTCATGTAAAACCCTGCAACAACCGACAAACACATATCGCAATATTTTTGCTTATCTTGCAGTAAACGTCGCCCCAAATGAAAAAACTCTTACTCATCACCTCGGCACTCTTCACCACTTTGACAGCCGTGAAAGCGCAGACACCCGTATGGAGCACTGACATTGCCCCGATAATAAACAACAAGTGCGCATCGTGCCACAGGCAAGGTGGTATTGCGCCGTTCTCGCTTATTGGATATAACAATTTGATGGCACAGCCCGGCGTAGCAAACGCTGTTCAAACCAAGCGCATGCCCCCATGGCCTCCAGACCCAAGCTACAGCAGGCTGGCCCACGAAAGACTATTATCGCAAAAGGAAATAGATAAAATACTGGCATGGGCAAACAACGGCAAACCGCAGGGCGACCCGACACTGGCACCACCAGATCCGGTCTTTCCGGCTAATGGCGACTTGCCGGGCACACCAGACCTTATTTCTAAGATACCGCATTTTACATCTACGGCCACTTCCGGCGACCTGTACCAATGTTTTGTAATACCCAGCGGACAGGCTGCGGATAAATACATCACAGCCATTGAAGCATTGCCTGGCAATAGACCCATCGTACACCACGTACTCGTTTATGCAGACACGACCGGTACATGCGCCTCTCTTGACGCAAATGATCCGAACCCCGGCTATGTAAGTTTTGGCGGTGTTGGCACTAACGATGCAAAACTATTGGGTGGCTGGGTTCCGGGAACAGCGCCTATCAAGCTCCCCTCTGGCTTTGGCATACGTCTGCCTAAGAATGCAGATATCGTCATCCAGATTCACTATCCTGCAGGTTCAAATACGCAGATCGACAGCACCGAGGTCCATTTCTTCTTCGCATCAGGTCCGGTAAGGCGGGTAGATATCAACCCTGTGTTGAACCACGTTACTAATATCGATCAACCGTTATTCATTCCTGCTAACGCCACCAAGACATTCACTGAATCCTTCAATATCCCTGTTATCCTCGGAGATGCGTCGATATTAGGCGTCGCACCGCATATGCACCTGATAGGCCGAAACATCACCACTTTTGCCGTCACGCCGGCGAACGACACGGTCAAATTCATCCGCATCAACAACTGGGACTTTCACTGGCAGGGATTCTATGCCACGCGCAATATCGTGAAGGTAGCCGCAGGCTCTACCCTGTATTCGCATGCGTTTTACGACAACACGACCAATAATCCATTCAACCCAAGCAATCCGCCACAGAACGTTAGCGCAGGTGAGAATACGACCGATGAAATGATGCTAACCTACTTCATCTACACCAAGTACCAGGCTGGCGATGAGAATATCCAGATCGACACTTCAACACTGGCAGAACTATCTGTGGGCAACTATTATAAAGGCGAGGTGTTGTTTGAACCGTATCCCAATCCGGCAACCAACGAACTGGTTGTAAAATGCCATTGGGACAAATCAGTAACAGCTACGATTGATCTGGTAGACATCAGCGGAAAGATTAGCAAAAGACTGGCGGCTGCTGCACGTATTGAAAGCGGATATTCTGCACTGAAATATTCTGTTGCCGACCTGCCTGCGGGCGTGTACACACTGAGACTAAAAACGGAAGAGGGATTACGAACGGAGAAGCTGGTGATACAACGATAAAACAAACTGACTGACCAATAAAAAAATAAGCGCCGGGACAATACCGGCGCTTCATCATTTAACCAAAACAACCACAAACCTGTAAGCCGGATTCTGTAATCTCAAATGGTCATTGAGACGGCTATCATTTATCTGGTCACGCAATCGCTTGCGTGATCTATCTGCCAACCCACGGACATCGGGCGAGCCGCCCTCGATCGTCCGCCTATTTGGCATTTCAGCGCGCAAGGTTTACCCCCTCGCCATGTTGCCATGGCGATGCGTAGGCTTTTACCCTACATTTTCACCCTTACCCCCAATGTGAAGGCGGTTATTTTCTGTGGCACTTTCTGTATTCCGCTGACGCGGAACCCCACCCGTTAGGTGGTGCGCTGCTCTTTGCTGTCCGGACTTTCCTCCCCTGCTTGCGCCGAGGCGATAACCCGGTTTGTAGTCGATACAAAATTAAAGAAAAATAGCTCATCTAATCAAATAAAACTCCAGCCAGTAATGCATTTAACATTTTGGCACGTTTGGGTTTTCGACCCAGGCTGTAGGATCGTGATATTGAATGGAGCGCTGCGAAGAGTTTTAAAACAAGGAATACTGCTTATCATAACCGGCATGTTTAGCCTCATGCTCCAACAGCCATTTTTTGCGCCACAGGCCGCCGCCATAACCTGTGAGGTGTCCGTTCTCCCCTATCACGCGGTGACATGGAATAATAATAGCTATACCATTCTCGCCATTAGCTCGAGCTACCGCACGTATCGCTTTCTCATTGCCCAGAAAAATGGATTGACCTTTGTATGATTTGGTAGTACCATAGGCTATTTGCTGCAAGCCGCGCCACACCTTCTGCTGAAACTCAGTACCAATAATATGAAGCGGAAGATCGAACTCTCTTCTTTGCCCGGTAAAGTATTCCTGCATCTGCTCATTCAGCACTTTAAAATGCGGGTGATCGCCGGGAATGAGCTTGGCATTCAGCCCTTGCTCTATACGCTTCATGATGCTTTCCATCATGCGGCGTTCGGCGAAGTCGAAGAGACAAATCCCTTCGTCCGTAGCGCCGGCTATCATAGGGCCTACCGGTGTAGTGATCCTTGTTATAGTTACCAATTGCTGTGATTTACTTTGTTGTGGTGTGTGGCCGGTGAGTTTACGAAATGATTCTCCGAAACCGCTTAGGGACTCGAAACCATTATCAAATGCCGTTGTTGTGATCTTATCGCCGTACCTGATCTGACCGAAAGCTCTGTTGATACGCAGGAAGCGTTGATAAGACTGAAAAGTCATTCCGTAATGCTGCTTAAACCATCGGCGCAATGTTGCCGGTTCTACCCCGCGCTGCCGCAGATCCCAGTCCTTTAGCCGTAACGCGGGGTCGCGTTGCAGGTCTGCCAACAATGTGCTGATATAAGCAGGAGTTTCTCCTTTTTGCTGCAGGGGTTTGCAAACCTTACAAGGACGGTAGCCATTCAGCAAAGCATCTTTAGCCTCGGTGAAAAACGCTACGTTCTGAAACTTTGGCTTGCGCGCTGTGCAGGCTGGGCGACAAAAGATACCGGTAGTCTTCACCGCCATAAAAAACAGCCCTTCGAAAGAGGCATCTTTACGGCAGCTGGCCTCGTACATAATCTCCGGTGTCAGTTCCTGCTGCATTAGTGCAAAGTAACCGCATCTGCACGCAAGCAACAACCGAAAATTGAACAGGCATTTTTTTAGTGTGAGAGTTCGCCGGCTATGATGGTAGACACTTCGCCGGCGCAGCTGTATACCATCAGATGTGTACCGCCATCAATCCAATAGTCAGGCTTCGAAATAGCGGAAGGTAGCACATGATCGTTGGTTCCGTGGATGTGGATGATATTCGGCGGTACTACCTCGTTATGCCATTCGACAATGGCCCTCGATGCCCATTTGACAAAAGCACCATCGGCATCGCGAATGATACCGTTTAGCAGGCGTATCTCGTCTGCAGTCTCAGCCCCGAATATTTTGCAGATATACCTGTTAGGAATAGAAAAAACAAAAGGGGGTAATATCTGCGACCTGATCAATGCCTGCACTGCCCTGTTGAGCTTAGGCAGTTCGAGTTTTGTCTTAGCGCTGGAGATAAGGAAAGCTTTTTTGACCGGTAGCGCCTTAGCTATCTCCGTACACAGCATGCCGCCAAAAGACAAGCCGAGGATAATAGGATTCTCCTCATCTATAAGCTTGGCTATTCGAAGGGCATATTGCGGTAAGGTTTCTTTACGTTCCGGCTTGATCCAAGCCAGGTGTACCAGCTCATAACCGGGAATGGACAGTTTACCGAAAATGCGGTCATCGGCACCGATGCCGCTCAGACAATATATTTTACCCATTGGCAATACTGCCAATAAAAATATACCAGACTTACGAGAAATTATTCAACTGTAGTAGTTGGAGCAAAGCGTTTTTTGAACACGCTCATCAGGTCGGCTGCAACTATTTTACGGGCTACGTCGATCATGTTCTTGAACGCAAGCGCATTAGAAACACCGTGGCCTATGATCACCGGGCTATTAATGCCCAGGATCGGCGTACCACCGAAGATCTCATAGTTAAAATTATCAAGGAATGAATCTGATAACTTGCGCTCCGTTAAGATAGTATGTACCGACTCGGCCATCTTTAGGATAACGTTACCCACAAAGCCTTCGCAAACAATAACGTCAACATCTTCAGAGAATACATCTCTACCTTCGATGTTGCCGATGAAGTTGATGTCGGTTTGCTCTTTAAGCAACGGGTAAGTAGCTTGAGCCAGGATATTGCCTTTGCCTTCTTCTTCACCAATGTTCAGCAGGCCCACACGTGGATTTTCGATACCGTAAACATTCTTTACGTACAGCGAACCCAGCTGCGCGAACTGCACCAGGTTTTCAGGCTTGCAATCGGCGTTGATACCAACGTCCAGCATCAAACCAAACTTACCGCTTGGCCTTGGTACAGGCGAAGCGATGGTCGGGCGTTGGATACCGTCGATATTTTTTACTGAATACATAGCACCCACCATCATAGCGCCGGTATTACCTGCGCTGATGAATGCATCGGCCTTTTTCATGGCCAGCATACCAAAACCAATGGCGATGCTGGAGTTTTGTTTCTCCTTCAGCGCCTTAGTAGGATGTTCGTGCATCCCGATAACCTCGGGAGCACTAACGACGGTAAACCGTCCTTTATACGGTTCTAATAGCGAAAGATGCGGTGTGGCCGCTTCTTCGTTGCCAATAAGCAACAAGTGCACCGACGGATCGGGCACTTGCTCAAAAAATTGTTGAACACCTTTAATAGCTTCCGCGGGCGCGAAATCTCCGCCCATGATATCAAACGCTATCTTCATTCAAACCGTAATGTAGCTGTTTATTGATTTGTTTCTCCTTCAGTAGCTGGTGTTTTGTCCATCACGACTTTACCGCGATAGTACAGTTTACCTTCTACCCAATGAGCACGGTGACGCAGGTGGCTTTCACCAGTTACCGGATCAATGCTCCAAGTTGCAGCAACAGCTTTATAGTGCGTACGGCGTTTAGCACCGCGTTGTTGTGAGTGACGTCGCTTCGGATTAGGCATCTTACTTAGATTTTATTTCGATTTACGTTTATTGTTCGTTTTTTCTTTCAGGGCTTCCAGACCTTTCCAGATATCATTGGCCGGCTTGTCTTCCGGCCCCGACAGCTGGTCGAGCAGTTTCAGGGCTTCAGGGTTGCAACCGGTTGTACCGTCTGCATTGTCAGGATGTACGTGCTGCAAAGGTATACTTAACATCACAAATTCGTACAACCAGTCGCTGATGTCTATCACAGTTTCGCCACGCGAAATGAATACAACATCGGCATCGTCATCTGCTTCTTCGTGTTCTTCACCAGTCAGCTTAATGACCAGGTCAAACTCGTCCCACAGCCTCAATTTATAATCATCGCCACAACGATCGCAAGGTACTGTTACACTGCCATCTATATCAAAATGGCAAAGAAAGAAATTCGTCTTTTTGTCGAATTTCAGTTCTACCTGTGCGTCGAGGTCACGAAATTCTCTTTCAGTTCCACCCTTCTCTTCAATGAACTTATCATTCAGGTCGTATTGAAACACATGAACGCCGGGCTTTAACCCTTGCCATGCTATTTCAAATTCCCGGTTATGTTTCATTTCGTTTATCTCCCGTTTCTTATAGGGCCTATAACATATAACAATCTATTATACACCCTTATTCTCACTTCACTTCTGTCAAAAAACTTCAATGGGGTGCAAAGGTATAAAAATCCTCTGAATTAGAGTAATTTATTTCGCTTTAATAAAAATGCATACAACACTTGTTCTACTGGTTCCGAAAGATCTACCGGGATACGGTCTATCTTATATTGATGACAGCGGGCTTCTATCATATCCTGGAATTCCTGCATTTGGTGTACATATTGCTCTTTTACCTGGTTAGGCTGCAATTTTATCTTTTCGCCACTTTCCATGTCCACAAACTCGTATGGCCGGTTTTCAAAATCGAAAGCCATTTCATGTTTACCGTCCATTATATGAAATAAAATCACCTCATGTTTGTTATACCTGAGGTGTTGCATCGCAGAGAACATCTCCTCAATCTGCTCGGCATCATCCATCATATCACTCAGAACTACGACCAATGACCGCTTGTGCATCTGCTCAGCTACCTGGTGCAGTGCTGAGGCTGCATTCGTTTTTTTATTCAGCGGGCTATACGATAGCGTCTTCTCCAGCTCGTGGATGAGCAAGCGGTAATGACTATGAGCCGACCTGCAATCGGAGAAATAATATATCTCCTCGTCAAACAAGGCTAAAGCCGCGGCGTCCAACTGGCGTTTGGTTAGTTGAAAAAGGCTGGCGGCAGCCAGGCAGCCAAACTGCAGTTTGCTATACTTTTTCTCATCTTTAGGAAAATGCATGGAAGACGAAGTGTCTAGCACCACGCAGCAACGAAGATTGGTCTCTTCTTCAAACCGCTTGATAAAAAGTTTATCGGTACGCCCATATACTCTCCAGTCTATGTGCCGGAGCGGGTCGCCTTGATTATACAATCTGTGCTCGGCAAATTCGACCGAAAAACCATGAAACGGGCTTTTATGGAGACCGATAATAAAACCTTCAACTACCTGCCGGGCAAGCAGTTCGAGGTTTTCTACCAGGGGATTTGGCTGTATCATTGGGTCATCTTGACCTAGTAAAGTTAAGCGAAATCAAACGTGCACGGCTACATCAGGCGGCGAATTCAATTATTATTAACGTTTGCATTGCGCTTTTGAAAATTTACTTTTATCTTCAACCGTTCAAATAATAGTAACCCAATGAAATTACGCCTCGTACTGTTAGCTGCTGCCTCCCTGCTGTTGATCACAAGCATGACCTCGTGCCGACGTGATTATACATGCCAGTGTGAGATAACCTACAGCGGACAGCCCGGCTTACCTGACACTCTACTCCGGGACTATCCTATCACCGAAACGAAAAAGAAAGCCAAATCGCTGTGCGAACAAAACTCGGTTGAATCTGAGATGGATGGCATTAAGACAAAGGAAACCTGCTACTTATATTAATTGCCTTATTTTTGAGCCATACAAGCTATGGCAGATACAATTCAAAAATCAGGCGCTATTTTTTATATAAAAAGGATCTTAGGATTAATACTGCTGCTGGCACTCGCAGCAGTATTTTTATTTTCAGCCTATAGTAAACTGGTTTCATTCGAGGCCTTTCAGTGGACATTTGTTGACCTAGGCGTATCCAATATCATGGTAGCTTCGGTCATTGCACGGCTATTTATCGGGTTTGAATTCCTGATAGCGTTTTTCTTATTGTTCCATATTTACCTGACAAAGGTCACCTACCCTGCTACCATATTTATGTTGCTGGCACTCACAGGTTACCTTGTCTTCCTGCTGGCAAAACAGGGAAACACAGGCAATTGCGGATGTTTCGGCGACTGGATCTATATGAAACCTATGGAGGCCATATGGAAAAACGTGGCTATGCTGGCGGCTGTAGGACTCTTGTATATTTTATACCCTGTTCGCCCTTACAAAGGCCAGGAATGGCTGGCGGCTATTGTAACGCCTTTTGTTTTGGAGCCACTAAATGTGAACAACACGCCAGAAAAAGCCAATCTGCCTATCAACCTTAGCCTGCTATATGAAGCCGGCTCTCAAAAACCAGAAGTAGAACTGCGGTCGGGTAAACACATTGTTGCTTTTATGAGTCTTACCTGCCCACACTGCAGGAAAGCAGCCTATTTTTTGCAAGTATTAAAGAAGAATGATCCCAAGCTTCCTATTTACTTGGTATTGAATGGAGATCCAGAGAATTTCAAAGCGTTTTTCGAGGAATCGAAAGCCTATAGGGTACCCCACATGTTATTCGACAACAAGCCCGCATTTATTGAACTGGCCGGAGAGTACGTGCCTGCCATCTATTGGGTAAACAACAGCGTGATCGAATACAAAAGCAACTACACCCAACTTGACCCACAGTTGATAAAGAAGTGGGTAAAACAATAAATTTGCAGCCTTAATGCCATACTAATGAGCGGAATTGACGAAATAGAAGATATAGACGACCTGCTGGACGATGAGGATGAACAGGAAGGAGAACAAACCTCTGCCGAGCCGGTGGAGCGCCTGCGCATTGTAACAGATAAGCGCCAGGAGCCGCTTAGGATCGACAAATTCCTGATGAACCGCGTGGAAGGCGCGACCCGCAACAAGATACAGCAAGCGCTTGAGGAAGGCTTCATTAAAGTGAATAATGAGGTTGTAAAACCTAACTATAAAGTAAAGCCGGGCGATGAGATAATCGTTCTCGATACCCGCCGTCCCGAAACTACGGAGATCATACCCGAGCCACTACCGCTGGATATAGTGTACGAGGATGACGATGTGATGGTGATCAATAAAAAGCCAGGTATGGTGGTTCACCCCGGCTGCGGCAACTACTCCGGCACATTGGTTAATGGCCTGGCTTATTACTTTCAAAAAGAGCATATTGAAGTGACCTCGCTGCACCGTGTAGGTCTCGTACACCGCATAGACAAAGACACAAGCGGTCTGATACTGATCGCCAAGACAGAAAAAGCAATGAGCGATCTTGCTTCACAGTTCAAAAAGCACACCGTACACCGCCGTTATATTGCGTTGGTTTGGGGCAATCTCGAAGAGGACGAAGGAACCATCAATGCACACGTAGGCCGCAACCTGCGGTTCAGGAAGATCATGGCAACATTCCCCGATGGAGACCATGGCAAAGAAGCCATCACCCACTATAAGGTGTTGGAACGCTTCAATTATGTAAGCTTACTGGAACTGCGACTGGAAACCGGCCGCACCCACCAGATCAGGATTCATATGAAATCGCAAGGCCACCCACTTTTCAATGATGCTACCTATGGCGGCGACGGCATTATTAAAGGTACTGTGTTTGCCAAGTACAAGCAATTTGTAGAAAACTGCTTCAAAATACTGCCCCGGCAAGCCCTGCATGCCAAAGAACTAGGTTTTACCCATCCCAAAACAAGGCAGTGGATGCAGTTCGACTCTGAGATACCTGACGACATGAAACAGGTGATTGAAAAATGGCGCACTTACACCAGCGGGATGACTCAGCAACTGAGAGACCAGTTAAGTTAGAACGTCCAACACATAAAGCTTATCGACATAAGTCGGTTTTCCAGTTGTTAAATATTAACTTGCCAATGTTAAAAGGTAAGCTCGGCTGGTTCTAAGTGGCTGAGATGCCGTATTTTTGCTGCATACTCATTTAAACAGATTGTTATGTCATTATTAGCGATTCAACCGCAATTGTTGATTTCTATGCCAAGTGGTGGAGAATGGATCACCATCCTGATCGTTGTTATTGTACTATTTGGTGGTAAGAAAATTCCGGAACTGGCTCGCGGTATTGGCAAAGGCATTCGTGAGTTCAATGACGCTAAAGAAGGCGTTAAGAACGAGATCGAATCTGGTATGAGGGAGAAAGAGAAGGCTCAGTAAGGCCTTAGCTGCTAGTGCAGCCGTGTTTACAGAAACATTAAATCTGGGAAAGAAAGTAGCCCATTGGGTTGCATTGTTTTCACCGCTTAAAACGATCAAAACATGCAATTAAGAGATCTTTTACTGAGTTCGTTAGCCACACTCACCATAGCTTCGGCAAGCGCGCAAACCGGCCAAAAACCGGCGCCGCATACGAAGGTGGTAAAAACTGACACCATTGTTATCCGCAAGCCGCTTGTAAAGCCTGGTATGCCTGCTCAGACGCTGGCAGCCAATGCTGTTATGGCAGTTCCGGAAAAGAAGCCATACAAGCCCGTGCCCCTGGCTGGCGAAAAGGCGTACTACGGTACAATGGATGATTATATCAAGGAATTTGTGAAGAAGTACCTCCGTGTGCACCAGCAAACACTTAGCGTGGTGATGGGACGTGGTAATACTCAATTCTCCCTGATGGACAATGTGCTGCAACAGCATGATATCCCAAAAGAGCTGAAATACTTAGCAGTTATCGAGTCTGCGCTCAACCACAATGCAGTATCGCGTGTGGGTGCGGTAGGGCCATGGCAATTTATGGCGTCGACAGCGCGCATGATGGGCCTGAAAGTAAGCGGTAAGAAAGATGAAAGAAGAGACTTGTATAAGTCGACCAACGCGGCGGCAAAATACCTGGCTTACCTCTATGATCAACTAAATGACTGGCTACTTGTGGTCGCTGCTTATAACAGTGGTCCTGCACCGATACACCGTGCTATAGCACGCACCGGTAGCAATAGCTTCTGGGATATAAAACAGCATTTGCCTAAAGAAACCCAGGGTCACGTGATGGCATTTATTGCTACGGCTACCATATTTGAGAACATGAGCAAGTTCATTGGTATCAGCGACCTGCCTGACGATATGAGCGTTACTAAAGAGGATGTTGCGCTTGTTGACAAAAAGGCAATGCCCAAAAAACCGAAGATCGTCTTCAGCGACGATGAGTTGAAAAACATGGCTATTGTACGCTTGTCTGAACCGCTGAGTGAAGAACTGATGGTGAAAGAGCTGGGGCTTGATAAAAAGACCCATGACAAATGGAATCCAGACTACGACATGTACGAAATGGGAACATATGCAACAGAATTCTATAGTCTGCGTATACCCAAAGAAAAGCTGGATAATTTCATTGAAAAGAAAGAAATGCTGACGAAACGCTCCAGGCAGATCTACAGCGCTCTGAATATGTAAGAAAATATTTTTCAGTTACAAGTTTTTGTACTACCTTTGCAGTCCCTTAAAAAGAATATTAATTAGATGGCAAACCATAAAGCAACCAAAAAGGATATCCGTCAGAGTGAAAAACGTCGCGAGCGCAACCGTTACTACGGTAAAACCACTCGTAATGCCATTCGTACCCTGCTGGCTACTACCGATAAAGCTGTAGTTGCGGAGCAACTGCCGAAAGTGATATCTATGATCGATAAACTGGCTAAACGCAATGTTATTCACAAGAACAAAGCCAGCAACCTGAAATCAGGTATCGTAAAGAAATTGAGCGCAGTGGCTTAAGCCTTTTTATATATCTCATTGAAAAATCCCCGGAATTCCGGGGATTTTTGCGTTTCTCCAGAATATTTTTCCGGCACTTTATTAACTAGCAACTAATAAGGCGATAAACATCAATAACTTATAGGAAACTAGCTACAAACGGTCACTAATTCCTATTTTTTTAATGCGGTTTGATTGTTATATTTATTAACAATACAATAACAACCCTTTAAAAAGTAGAAGATGAAACACCTTTTATTCCTCGTTCTTTTCGTGTTGTTTGGTGAACTGGCTATCGCCCAGCAGTATTCTGTAAATAGCACCACTGGTAGCAACAGCTATCCTTTCAACACTACAGCTGGTAACAAAGTAGCCTGGCTATACCTGCCGAGTGACTTTGGCACACCTCCTGCAGGCACGATTACCGATATATATTTTCGGACATCTTCATCGGCAACCAATGCCACGTACACCAATTTCTCGATCAAAATGGGATTAACGTCAACCTCTGCGTGGACGTCGTCTACATATCCTGCAACAGGGTTGACCACCGTTGTCTCCAGTGCATCGTATGTAATGGCCTCCGTTCCCAACATAGCTAGCGGCTGGCAGAAGATAACGCTTCAAACTCCGTTTGTTTTTGACGGCACATCAAACATCATCGTCATGGTAGAAAGCCAGAGCTATTCAAATGGCTTTTCGGTTTACCAAAACAGCCTGACAGGCCGTCGAATATATGGTACATATGGGTCCGCCTCAGGCAGCGGGTATGATGGTACCTATGCAGGTTTTGGGTTTGATATCCTAACATGCCCTTCTCCTGTTTTAAGCGCACAGCCTCAAAACAAGAACCAGTGCGAGGGTACAAATGTCAACTTCTCTGTGACTGCTACCAACACCAGCTTTTACCAATGGCAAGTGAATACCGGATCTGGATTTGTTGACATTAACAACAATGCCATTTACAGCGGAGCAACTACAAGCAGCCTCAACGTAGCAACGATATCAATGCCTTATAATAACAATCAATACCGTTGCATTCTTACGGGTGCGTGTAACAACCCTGTTACATCAAACGTTGCAACGCTTAATGTAATGCCCGGCGCAACGATCACTAATCAAACAATGTCGGGCAGTGTATGCGAAACAGCGGCAACGAGCATGAATGTGACCGCCTTCGGCTCAGTAACCAGCTACCAGTGGCAAATGGCAATTGCAACCGTCGGTATTTTCAGCGATGTGCCAAACTCATTCCCGTATTCGGGCACCACATCGCCAACACTCAACATCGTTAATACACCAGACACCTTAAACGATTATATTTTCCGTTGTGTAGTATCAGCGACAGGACAATGTAGCGGGGTAACCTCTGCCTCCATTCCACTTACCGTTCTTACCCCACCGGAAATAAATCCAGGCGGTCCGGTAGACCAGAAAGTACAGCCTACTGAAGATGCTGCGTTCACAATCTCTGTAAATGGTCAGAATTATAATACCTACTGGCAGGCTAGTGCCGACGGCATTACCTATTCAAATATAAATGACAATATTCTTTATAAAGGCACAAAAACTTCCACCCTGCTGGTGAAAAACCCTCCGCTCTCCATGGCCGAGTGGTGGTTCCGTAGCATTATTAAATCTACCGATCCTGGCTGCGGAATATATCATGATACCAGCGCACCGGCACAGCTTAAAATGTACCTGCCAAATTCGGTTTCAAATGTAGTGGGCGAAGGTGGCATACTGCTCTCCCCCAACCCGGCCACCGGCGCTGAAATTTTTATCGATAACCAAACAACTGTAAGGAACGTTAACGTTACTGTAATCGATAATCTGGGCAGAACGGTATTGGCTACCAGATATCAGCTGGCAACAGGCAGCAACCCGTTAAATATTTCACAATTGGCGCCAGGTCTGTATACTTTGCGGCTCGCAGACGATACTGGCAAACTCATCAATAGACGATTCACACGGCAATAAAAGCTTTTACCCATTACTTTAACCGTCCGCCAACAAGCGGACGGTTTTTTTGTACCTATCTTTGCAGCAAGTTTTGTTGATATGAAAGACCTGCTGAATAAGATGACTGAAAAGGTGGCTGAAACAAGAGATGCCGCTGTTGAAGCTTTTGAATCTAACCTGAACTTCGCTAAGTTTTCGGAGAAGTTTACAGGCATGAGTGATAGCGCCAAAGAGAAATCTATCAACTTCATGAATGACCTCATCTCTTTGTCACCCATTATTGACGAGATCGGATTTGCTACAACAGGCATCACAGTAAGCCTTGGTCTTCCACCCGATGTGACATTCCACTTTCAAAAAGCCACCGACATACCCACAGAAAAAAGGGATGCTATCCTGGAGCAGCATAAAGACAAAGCAATGCTCAGTACAATAGTAAAAACATTATTGCTTGCCGATAGCTATCAGCAAAAACTAAAATTGGGTTCATTCCACTTTACTAATATAGATGTGTGCATTGGCCTGACAGGCGGTGTAAGCTTTCAATTAGTTCCGAAAGACAAATAGAAATGAATAAGAACGGGCAATACCGTGCCGATGTAAAACCCGGCATGGAAGTGGATATTATTTTAAAGAAAGACCAACGCACAGGCGAACGCACACGAGGATATGTAAAACGTCTGCTCACTAGTGCCACTTATCATTCACGTGGCATTAAGGTAATGCTGGATGATGGACAGGTAGGCCGGGTTATAGAAATAATAGACGAAGAAACGGAGTAGGATCACTGCATCACACCTTTCATCCAGCCTGTTAACTTGTCGGCAAAGCCTTGATGAAAATTATCCTTCTTATAGGCTGCATCCATAAAATGCTTGTGCGCACTTGGCCAGTCAGGGTTACGGATCATTAGATGGTCTACATCCGCAATATTGAGATGCTCAGCATTGCCAGGATGCGTGCTGTTTACCGCACGAACAATCAGCTCGTGCTCCAACTCAGAACAGGCTACAAAATCGGCACCGCCAAATACTGATAGAACTTTTGCGTTTACATTGCTCCAACTCCTGGCCAGGTCAACGGAATCAAGCTGCTGCCAGAAACGCCAATGTCTGCCCCACATATGTTGCGCGCCAGGAGTGTATTCAAGTTCACTCGCAACCAAATCCTTGTACTCAGGGTTCTCATACAATTCTGCCGGTGATTTTTTTAGCCTGAAATATTCGTAGTAAACTTTTTGGATGAGCCTCGTCCGGTCTTCAGTTTCTGCATAACTCTTTCCATCGAGCGGCCACTGCACTCTGTGCATCTCTAACAGAAATTCACTCCAGGGACGATACACTGTCGCAAATGCTATCACACCACGAGGCGAATGCTTTTCCGCAATTATTGGTGCGATCACGCCACCCATAGAATGCCCAAAAATGAACAGGTTATTCTTGTCGGCATATGGAAGGCGCTCCATAAATTGATAACCAGTTTCAAAGACCTGTATGTCTGTTGCCAGATCTGCATCCATACAGGAAACACATCCATAGCTATCGCCGAGACCCGTTTTCTCTATTGTCACCACAGCAAATCCGTTGGAGATCCAGGTATTGATCAGTTTTCCATAACTGCCTTGTCCATAGCCTTCTACTGATCCACAATTATAACCGGGAATAAACAAGATCGCAGGCATAGATTGAGACCGTTTAGGCTTTCGCACAATAGTGCGCAGCTTGCAATTGCCCATTTGCGCCCAGCCATACACCACTTCTCCATTAGGCAGTGTATCAAAAGGCTTCATAACTGCAATCGATCTCTTCTCTCTTGTATTACTGCCGCGCTTAAACTTTACTACGACTTTATCGCCGGTTCGTATTTCACTCGCTACCCGGTTATAAGCGGACACATCAACGATCATCGTTCCATTTAATACCACGATGGTATCGCCTTTGCGCAAGCCCATTGTATGGATCGTGGAACCCGGTATAGCTGTATCGAGTGCCATACCGCGTTCAGAAAAAGAACCATTAGCGCCCATCCATCCTTTGCGAACAGCCTCTTGTGCGATTGCTATGTTAGTTGCAAAAAGGAAAAGAATAACGAAAGAAAGCGTGCGTTTCATGCGCGGTATTTTGCATGAAACTAAAAACAAGAAATGCCCCGTAAAAGCCAATGTGTCAAAATCACCCTGAAAATCACACTGACATGTATAACCTAGTCATACATGAATTTTTCCTTCTGAAACAGGTAAGAAATATCGCCAGAGGAACGATCATATCTGACACCGATATAAACGTCTTCTGTAAGTGAGAATTTCTCAGTTTTGGTAGCCGAACCATTCACTACCACTTTAAGCTTATGCTTACCTTCCTTTATCTCTTTGTGCACAATACCATCAGGCAGGCAAACCCCTAAAACATCATTGGTTGTTAATTGCTTATCGAGTATCTGCTCGTCGTCAATATAGATCTGGACCTTATCGTTTTCAAACTGGGTTTGCACGTCTACACCTACATTATAGATTTTCTTAGCTTTCTTATTGCAGGACGCTAAAACATTAACTGCTGCAAGGCTTATAGCGATCAACACAATCGCGCATATGTTGCGTTTCATAAAGAACAGATTTCGAATAAAGTTACCGTAGTAACGTCAAATAATTACGTTCTATTGTAGAGTTTTCGATGCAGATCATAACTAATTGGATATAAAAAAGCTGGTTGATTTCAGGCAAAGTTTTTCGAAAGGTTTTGCAAGATATTGCCGGCAAAACTACCTAAGACTCGAACGCCAAGCTAACTTGCTTTAAGCAACGAAGCATGCTTTCAGTATGTCTTCAAAACGAGAACAAACCAAAACCCAATCATGAAAACCATAAAAGCCGCCAACATTACTTTACTGATCATATTAGCAGGCTTAGCTTTCCGCTCAACCGCTCAACAGACAGCTGCAGACCCGCAAGCAGTGGCAAATAAACTATCAAACCCCGTAGCCAACATGATCAGCGTACCCCTTCAACACAATTCTGATTACGGTATCGGGCGCCATAACGGCTCAAAATACCAGGTAAACTTTCAGCCAGTGATACCGTTTGCTTTGAATAAGAAGCTCAATTTGATCACACGATGGATCATACCCGTGGTAGACCAGCGCGACGTAGTTGCAGATCATACCAGCGAGTTCGGGCTTAGCGATGCCACGATCAGCTTTTTCTTTTCCCCTTCAACACCCAAAAAAAGCGGTATCATTTGGGGAGCAGGGCCAGCTTTTCTGGTGCCCATCGGCACCGATGATCTGCTAAGCACACGGAAGTGGGCAGCAGGCCCAACCTTGCTACTATTGCGACAAGCCAATGGCCTTACTTATGGATTTCTAACCAACCAGCTTTGGTCATTTGCCGGAGATGATAACAGAAGCGATGTCAATCAATTATTCTTTCAACCCTTTTTTGCAAAAAACTGGAAAAGTGGCGCAGGTGTTACGCTCAACTCCGAAATGACTTTCAATTGGGAATCAGAGACAACGTCCATCTTCATTAATCCAATTGCTTCTGCAGTCACGAAGCTTGGCAATCAACCTGTACAGCTGGCAGTAGGTCCACGCATGCCGGTTGCCGGGAGCAAAGAAAGCAGGCCTGACTTTGGTTTAAGAGCAGTCTTTACCCTGGTCTTTGCTAATTAGTGTGATTGGCATAGCATGTAGGGTAACAATTCACTGCTGCTTCAGGGCATTGAATTTGTGTCTAGCTTTACACAGCAACAATACCGTTATGAAAACATTCTTCCTTCTGCCACTGTTTTTGATAGTTGCCTGTACAACCGGCGCACAACTGCACACCGACGAATTTCCAGTTGAAAAAGGCAAACTTAAGATAACACCGGTTCAGCATGCTTCGTTGGTATTACAATGGAAAGGCAGAACGATCTATGTGGACCCGGCCGGGGGTGCAGAACGTTACCAAAGTCTTCCCAAACCTGAGATCATTCTGATCACAGATATCCATAGCGACCATATGGATAAGAAAACGCTGGACGGTTTGAAAAAAGACAAAGCAGTTTTTATTGTTCCCCAGGCAGTAGCCGATTCCTTAAAACCATTGTACACCAACAAAATGATCATTATGAAAAACGGTGAAAGCGTGACCGAACAAGAGGTTGGCTTTACCGCCATACCTATGTACAATCTTCCTGAAACCGCAGATTCACGTCATCCCAAGGGCCGCGGAAATGGTTACGTTATAAATATCAGCGGCAAGAACGTGTACATTTCGGGCGACACAGAGGACACACCAGAGATGCGTGCATTAAGAAATATAGACATCGCGTTTGTGTGCATGAATCTGCCTTATACCATGGATGTGAACCAGGCAGCCAGCGCAGTGCTGGAGTTTAAACCGGGTAACGTTTATCCCTACCACCATCGTGGCCAGGATATCAATGAGTTTAAACGGCTGGTGAACGAAAAGAATAATGACATTAACGTAAGACTTCGGGATTGGTATCCTGAATAGACAACTTGCAACGCCGTCGTGACCGTCAGTAACAAAGCAACTGTAACGGTACAATTTTTATCTCTAGTCTTTGAAAATCTGCACTTATGGCAAAAGCCGCTAAACACAGCCTTACTAAGAAAACACGCATTGGCCTGGACCCTAACAAGTCGAAGGCACTAGCTGAAAAATTGAATTTACTTCTCTCTAATTACCAGGTATTTTATATCAACACAAGAGGATTTCACTGGAATATTTCGGGTGAAAAGTTCTTTGAACTGCATGTAAAATTCGAACAACTCTACAACGACCTGGCCACTAAAATAGACGAAGTAGCAGAGCGCATTGTAACGTTGGGTTATCCACCCATACATTCATTCTCTGGTTATCTGAAGAATTCACAGATCAAGGAGGAAACCAACATCACTGAAGGTAAAATCTGCGTGCGCATGATCGTTGACAGCATGCAAACTATTCTCGACAGCCAGCGGGAGATCCTTCACCTTTCTGCGGAGCTGGATGATGAGGGCACCAACTCGCTGGTAAGCGATTATATACGCGAGCAGGAAAAACTGCTGTGGATGTATTCGGCCTATCTCGGTGCTTAAGACAAGTGATTGATCGCAGACTCTACGCAGCGCTCTCCGTCGATGGCAGCGCTAACGATACCCCCTGCATACCCGGCGCCTTCCGCGCATGGGTAAAGACCTTTTATTTGCGTGTGCTGAAGAGTGTCTTTATCGCGAGGTATGCGCACCGGTGAGCTTGTTCTGGATTCAGTCGCCACCAGCAGCGCATCATTGGTAAAATAACCACGCATTTTCTTGCCAAAGTCAACAACAGCTTTTCTTAAAGCCTCGCTTACCTCTTTAGGCAGTACATCTTTGATTGCTGCGCTGTGCACGCCCGGCAAGTAAGAACAGTTTGGTAGCGTCGACGATATTTTTCCATCTACAAAATCGCCCATACGCTGAGCTGGCGCGACCAGTTTGCCGCCACCAATAGCAAAAGCTTTTTGTTCTACCATTTGCTGGTATTGTATGCCGGCCAATGGGCCCGTAAAACCGTATGCGGCATAGTCACGCTCATCTACGGCAACCACAGTACCGGAGTTGGCATATGGATTATTCCGCTTGGATGGCGACCAGCCATTTACCACTACTTCACCCGGTGCAGTTGCAGCCGGAGCAATGATACCTCCGGGGCACATACAGAACGAGAATACTCCCCTGCCATACTCCTGGGCAACGACAGAATAGCTTGCCGGCGGCAGATAGTCGCCGCGTAAATCGCAATGATATTGGATCTTATCTATCAACTGTTGCGGATGCTCTATACGTACGCCAAGTGCAAAAGGCTTTGCTTCTATTTCGATCTTCTTGTAGTGCAACAATGCGAATATATCGCGTGCTGAGTGGCCCGTTGCCAATACTACCACGCGGGTTGGGATCGTCTCGCCATCAACCGTTTTTACCCCTGCTATCGCATCTCCGTCCAAAAGAATATCGGTCAGCTTTTTTTCAAATAACACTTCGCCACCACAGGCTATCACCTGCTCACGCATAGCAGTGATAATGTGTGGGAGTTTATTCGTTCCTATATGCGGATGCGCTTCATACAATATCCGTTCATCCGCACCAAAGTGATGGAACAGTTGCAGTATGCGTTGCACATTGCCACGTTTAGTAGAACGGGTATATAGTTTACCATCGCTATAAGTACCGGCCCCACCTTCGCCAAAGCAGTAGTTGGATTCGGCATTTACGATACCTTCTTTATTCATTGCTGCCAGGTCACGGCGGCGGCGGCGTACATCTTTACCTCGCTCCAACACTATGGGTTTATATCCAAGTGATATAGCTCTCAACGCCCCAAACAAACCTGCCGGACCAGCACCTACAATCACAATGTGCGGCGCATTCGTCACGTCACGCAGTTGCGGATCAAATGCTGTTCGTTCCTCTACTTTTTCGTCAATGAACACCTCCAATTGCATAACAACCTTAGGCTGTCTGCTACGGGAATCGATAGAACGTTTTTGAATGGAATAACCTGTAACACGTTTGGCTTGCACACCTGCGTCTGCAGCAGCGGCGCGTTTTACCAGTGTGGCGTCTGAGGCCTCCATCGGAGGCAGGGAAATGGAAACTGTCTTTCTCATCTGCGTTAGGTTTTTATCCTAAAAAGCGGACTGTTATTTCATAAAGATGTGCCGACTAAGTTGTAGTCGGCACCAAATATTATTTTACTGAAGCTGCATATTTTTCTTTCACCCTATCCAGGTGTTTTACAAACTTCTGAACGTCTGGGTCGTAAGGATAACCTTCCTCAGCCAGCTTGTTACCATTCTCATCGATAAAGAAATAGAACGGCTGAGAATTCGAATTAAACTTAGCGGCCTGCAGGTCTTCATTCCTATCGCCTACAGTAACCACATCTGCCTGCAATGCTTGCGAATAATATTGCTCTTTAGCCGGCAGGTCTTTCTTATCGTAATCACAATACAACGATGCTACGATAAAGTCATTCTTTAATCTCTGCGCAACTTCTGGTTTAGACCATACCTGTGATTCCATCTTACGGCAGTTCACACAGTTGATGCCGGTAAAGTCGAGCATAATTGGTTTCTTCAGGATCTTAGCCGCTGCAATTGCCTCTTCATATTCAAAATATGTAACCAGCCCGAGGTTCTTCACCACCGGAGGCTCGTAAATGCGCATTTCCTCAACATACTTTACCGGAGCTACACCATTGTCGCTGTGAGTACTGGCGTCTCCATGGCTTGCACCGGAACCGCCAGCGCCAATTACAAAGTCCTGGGTTCCCATAGGCGGTACAAACTGGCTCATACCGTTAAGCGGCGCCCCCCACATACCAGGGAACAGGTATAATGCAAACGTAAAACTGCATATCGCGAGAAACAAACGGAAGATCGAAACGTATTCCTGTCCGTAAATATTTTTGGGGGTAGCGTCATCGTGCGACAGCTTCAGTCTGCCCAGCAAGTAGAAGCCTAACAGTATTGCTAGCACAATCCAGATCGCAATAAATATCTCCCGGTCCAGCAAACGCCAGCCCATGGCGAGGTCGGCATTCGAGAGGAATTTCAGCGCCAGCATTAGCTCAAGGAAACCGAGCACAACCTTTACCTGGTTTAGCCATCCACCCGAAGCCGCCATTTTATTAAGCAAACCCGGGAAGATCGCGAAGATGGCAAACGGCATAGCAAGGCCGATAGAGAAACCAAACATGCCTAACATAGGCCCTGCAATACCACCTTTACCTGCTATTACCAACAGAGGACCAACGATGGGCCCCGTGCAAGAGAAAGACACGATCACAAGCGTCAGCGCCATGAAGAAGATACCTCCAAAGCTGCTCAATCCAGCCTTCGAATCTGTCGTACTGGTCCACGAAGAAGGAAGTGTGATCTCAAATGCTCCAAGGAACGAAATACCGAAGATGACAAAAATGATAAAGAAGAAAAGATTCGCGATCCAGTTGGTCGATAGATTATTCAATGCATTACCACCAAACATCACCGATATCAATACACCTAGTATCGTAAAGATGATGATGATCGACAGCGAATAGTAGATGGCATTCCTGATACCTTCTGCACGTGTCTTGCTACGCTTTGTGAAAAAGCTCACGGTTATGGGTATCATAGAATACACACAAGGTGTCAGCACCGCAGCGAAACCGCCTGCAAGGGCCATGAAGAATAACCACAGCAGCGATTTTTTTTCTTCTTTAGGTGCATCATCTGCGCTAGCACCCTCAACCACCGCTTTATGGGTTGTATTCATCCCAGCTGCGGGCGTAATTGCAGCACCTATTAGAGAATCCGCCTTAGCGGTATCTGCACTTACCGTATCTGTGCCGGATGCCAGTTCCGGATCATTGATCGTAAAGGTGAAGCTCTTGGTTTTAGGAGGTAAGCAACCCTGCTCATTGCACGTCATGTAGCTATACTTACCGGTTATCTTACCATTAGCAGTAATTGTTGCCGGCTGTATATAATCTACCTTTTTGAAATAGTGTACAGTGCCGATATCCTCAATGGTCTCGTCTATACGCTGTCCTTTTTCGGTAACCTTGCCGTTTAGCTTAAAGTTCTCACCTTTGGTAAAATTGAATTCAGGTGGCGGGAAACTTCCATCTCCACCGGGATCAAGCGAATAGATATGATACCCGTTCTTTACATTCACATGGAATATGAGATCATATTCATTCCCCTTCTTTTTCTTAGCCTCGAATTTCCATTCTGATGGATCTTCAATGATCTGGGCGTTAACCGTCCATGATATGAAGAAGCTAAGCGCTACAAGTAGCGCCGTTCTGAAGTGTGTGACCATTGCTGTAAAGATTCTTTTCTTAAGTAAAGAAACCCAAGATATTGTTTTTCGTTTGGTTCTCTTAGTGACTTTAAGATAATTTTAGCTTACGCTTAGTTCATATGCGTGAACGCCTGCAATATCGCGCGACCGTCGATATTACTTAATTCTCCACTGCAAGCACGCTCAGGATGTGGCATCATACCAAACACGTTACGGCTTTCATTGCAGATACCGGCGATATTATTAGTAGCACCGTTGGGATTTGAACCAATGTGCACCTCGCCTTGCTCATCGCAATAGCGGAAAACTATCTGGTTATTCTTGTTCAGCTTGTCGAGAGTGGCGGCATCAGCATAATACCTGCCTTCGCCATGCGCTACCGGTATTTGTAGAATGTTTTTTCCTACGCTTTTGCCAACCATGTTCTGGTCGTTCTCAGATTTGATGTAAACGTTTTTGCAAACGAACTTCTGATGGTCGTTCTGCAGAAGAACACCCGGCAGCAATCCTGCCTCGCACAGTATCTGGAAGCCATTGCACACACCAAGCACCTTGCCACCTTCGTTAGCAAACTTGATTACCTGCTCCATCATCGGGCTAAAACGGGCGAGCGCTCCGCAACGCAAGTAGTCTCCATAAGAAAAACCACCCGGTAATACGATACAGTCATCTTTGGTAAACATGCTCAGGTCGTTGTCTTTGTGCCAGAGCATCACTACTTCCTGTCCAAGATCATCCTGTAATGCATGCATCATATCCCTGTCGCAGTTTGAGCCGGGAAATACAATAACTCCAAATTTCATTATAAAAAGTGTTCTGTTAATAGTTATATGCCACCTGGCATATGATTATAAATAGCAGAGAGAAGTAAAATGTAAAATTACTAAACCGTTTGCTTTTTTCAAGACTTAATGGCTGTGCAACGATCAAACTCAATGCTGGCATCATTATCAGCCATCCATTTTTTATTGTCGCGTCAGTTGCGCCTGATGCCACCACCGATAACAAAAAGGCCACTGAGATCATTACCCAACTACGACGCAGGAACACAGCAGAGCGCTGCATTTGCCCTTGCATTACGTACAAACCCAGTATTAGCAGCACTACCAACCCAACAATCACCGTGACAGCATAAAACCCTGCTTTGAAATGCGCTGGTATTGCGAACCCGGTATGGGGCCAAAGTTTAATAGCTGGAAATCTATCTATAATAAAAAGAACACCTGCAAAAAAATACAAAGGTGTCAGGTACCCCATCAGGCTAACTATCCATTCTCCTGCGTTAAAACTGCGCAACAGGATGAGTGTGGCAAACAGTAAAATAAGAAATACAGCTGCAGGGAAATGAACAATAGCTGCACATGACAGCAAAAAACCTGCGTTATATATCTGTTTGCGGGGTTGATTTGTCTGGTGAAACGAGAGCAAAGCATAAAAAGCCCCTATTAAAAACCAATTATGCACCAGTGCCTCGCTAAAATAACTGAATGATGGATGAAGCGATGTCAGCAATATATAAGCAAACGCTACGAGATAAGTGGGTCGGCCAAACAATCTGTACCTTACCGTAATAGCATTTAGCAATAATGCCTGCCCGAATATCATGATGACCGCGAACATAGTATAACCAAAAGCACTGCGGCCTGTAAGTACATCAAAAATGTTTAATACGCCTTCATAAAACACGTGGTCCGCCGTCACGGCCGGCAATTGTGGTACCGCCAATGCCTGCAATTTCACCAATAAGGTGAAAATAAACAGAATGAGTACCGTATAGGGACTATTATTCCTAAAAAGATGGAGCACTGGCAGCTTTGATTTGGGCGCTAAAATACAACTTTGGCAAAGCAAATCTGCTTTCTGCGTAAGCAAGGCACTACAGTTTCCCTTGCCGCGATCTGTTTGCCCGAACGGGGTAACCAATCCGGGTCATCCGACTTACCTGCAGCCAGCGAACGCATTGTTGCTTTGCCAGTGGGATCTATCGTTGCAAGTTGTATGCGAGACCTGCTGGAATTAAAGTCGTTAAATAAAAATCCAAGCATGCCTCCTGAATTGACCAGGTTGAAAGAGGAAAAAATCCCCCCGTCTTCCTGTGAATACTGATCTTTCCTAATGAATGTATGCCATTCCCTTACCCCCTCTGAGTTGTACGACGTTACAAGTATATCCTGGTAGTGATATTCGCGAATAGACGCCGATAGAGATGGATAATACCAGCTATAGTAACCATATCCGGGGCCTCCTCCATTCCTGGTAGTGACAAAGTAGTCTTCAGCTATGAAAACAAAACCGCCATCATTTTTTACAATGATGTTTTTTACGAAGAAATCATTGAATGCTTTTTTGGTGTTTCTTTCGCCCGTAGCATTGCGAAGACGCTCATCAAAAACAATGTCCTTCCTATTTTGAAATGTCCTGCTGGCCAGATCGTAATAAGTATACAGCACCCCTTCGTAGTTCCCATTCCTTTTTTCAGAATAGAACCCGCCTACATATATTCTGCTTTTGCTGTTGTCCATTTTCATGTATGTACCAGCTGCAAATTTGCCATTTAGCGGCAACTCATTTACCTGGAATTCATTAGTATTTTCTACAGGAACAGATAAAAGCCATAATTGATCAGCGAAGTTGCGGCTACCAACAGGTGTATATACGGGCAGATGGAAAGAACCATCATTCGCAGCTATCCCTTCGCCGTTAGCTATCTCGTTATCGGCATGGAAACTAGTGGAAACAGTTTTCTCAACATCCAGACCCGAAGTAAGCCACCTACCATTGAAGGTCAATGTGCTTCCTTTTATCACTGATGAGTAAACAATGATGTGTTGCTTATCTTCAGATACGGAAGAAGAAAAATACTCCCGGTTGGGACCAAAGAAACCAGTCTTTACAGAATCAAGCGCTAGGGGTCCTACTTTTAGCATTCCCGCCTGATCTAGCAATGCCGCATATTGTACAACCATGTTCCGTTCTATGGACTGGTACAACACAATTAATTTATCAGGATAAGACACGAATCGCGTTTCATATATCTTTTTCGGAAAAAAGTCGAGAATCACAGTTGCCTGTCTTTCCATTTTTTCATTGAAGGCATCAAGATAAAAACCCTCTGCAGAACCGCGGTATGTGTATAGACGATTACCTGACTTCCCTACCACAGAAAAATCACCTGTACGGAAATCGAACTTCTCGGACGGAGAATAAAATACCTCCTGTGATCTTGCTCTACCGATCATCCCACATATCACCACCAACAGAAACAATACCTTAACATTCATCTCAAATAGTTTTCCGGGATAAAACTTAATTATTTAGTTCCAGAGCTTGAATCAGCAGACATTACAGCCTGAACAATTGAATCGGCCTTAGCTTTCACTTCTATAGACATTCTCCTGTCAAGGTCTTCCATAGCAAGCGCATTGATCTCTTCCATTTTTATTGCGACCAGGGAATCAACCTTAGCATCAATGCGACTTTGTGTTATGGCTTGTTTCTTGGCTTTGCAAGCACCAAGACTCACAATAGCGGCGAGTAAAAAGACAGCCGTTTTGTTCATAGATATCCGTTTAGCGGGTAAATTTATTACAATAGTGCTGACTTTGCAGTTTTCTGCGCCGCCATAGGTTATTTTACCATTTCTTTTAATTTTTTTTATAGGTTTGAATACCTGTATTGTGAGGAAAAAGTAGGAAATTTACATAGTATGACCTGCAAGTATTTCAAGAGTCTGTTGTTTGTGTTGGCGATGCTTCTTGCAGGGCGTTCTTTTGCCCAGCCATCAGGAAACGACAGCATATTATTAGGCGGCATTGTAGTCGGAACCGACACGTTCGCCATGGCATTTCTGCCCGATGTCACTATTACAGACAAGCTTCCTAAAAAGCTTGCCAGACAGCGCGTCCGTATGGATAGGCTAAAATACAATGTGACCAAGGTGTATCCTTATGCCATTGTTGCAGCCGATGTCTTAAAAGACGTAGATGTCACCTTGGCGAAGTATGATAACGACAAGGCTAAACGCAAAGAATATCTTAAATCCCTTGAACGGGAATTGAACAGCCGTTTTAAAGGCGAATTGGAAAACCTCACCATTACACAAGGTCAAATTCTTGTTAAATTGATCAATCGCCAAACGGGTAAAAACTGTTTCAGCATCATTCGTGAGCTCAAGGGAGGTTTCTCTGCCGTTGTTTGGCAATCTGTTGCACTACTATTCAGTAACAACCTGAAACGCGAGTACGACCCGGTTGACCGCGACAGGGAAATAGAATATGTTGTTGCCGAGCTGGAAGCAAACAATTATTACAACTGGAGATACCAGCGCCAGCAGGCCATGCGCATGCAGTCCGGAAGATATTAATATGTATCTTTGCGGCCTGCTATGCAAAAACTGCACATTCTCGCGATAGCCGCGCATCCTGACGATATTGAATTGAGCGCTGCTGGGACACTTACTAAGCACGCAAAACTCGGCCAAAAAGTAGGTATTCTCGACCTTACACAGGGAGAACTGGGGACACGTGGTTCCGGGCCATTGCGGTTGCAAGAGGCAGCCGCCGCGGCCGAGGTGATGGGTATGGCAGTACGCGAAAACGCCAGCATGGCTGATGGATTCTTCCAAAACGACAAAGAACACCAATTAAAGCTGATACAATATATCAGGAAGTATCAACCGGATATAGTTATAGCGAATGCCCTCGAAGACCGCCATCCGGACCATGGCAAAGGAGGTAGATTGATAGCAGACGCCTGCTTTTTCGCCGGGTTAAGAAAGATCGAGACTAGCCTGGATGGTGTTGCACAGGAAGCATGGCGCCCCAAGCGAATATTCCACATGATCCAGGATCGCTTCCTCGAACCCACTATCATTGTTGATATTTCAGACAGCTTTGAGCAGAAAATGGAGGCCATAAAATGCTATAAAAGCCAGTTTCACGACCCTAATTCTAATGAACCGCTGACCTATATTGCCAGCCAGGATTTCCTGGAAAACATACGCTACAGGGCTTCCTTGCTGGGAAAACGCATCGGAGTGAGGTATGGCGAAGGGTTTATATGCGAAAACACGCCCGGGATAGCAGATCTGGACAAGCTTTTGCTTCCGCAAATGGCTTAAAACAAAAAGTTTGTAAAATATTTTGTCATTAGATAAAAAAACTAGACCTTTGCAGTCCTTAAAAAATTATAAGCATGGCACGCGTTTGTCAGGTAACAGGCAAAAAACCCATTACAGGTCATAAAGTATCATTCTCTAACAAGAAAGCAAAACGTCGTTTTCTGCCCAACCTGCAGACTAAGCGTTTTTACCTGGTTGAGGAAGACCGTTGGGTGACTCTTAAATTAGCAGCAGATGCAATCCGTACCATCAACAAGAATGGTCTGTACTCTGTAGTAAAAGAACTTCGCGCACAAGGCGAAAAAATCTAATTTTAATTAAGAAAGCATAAAAGAATTATACGATGGCTAAAAAAGGAAACCGCGTTCAGGTAATTTTAGAGTGCACCGAGCATAAAAACAGCGGTCTGCCCGGCACCAGCCGTTACATTACCAATAAGAACAAAAAGAACACTCCTGAGCGTATAGAGTTGAAGAAATACAACCCTATCATGAAGAAGGTGACAGTTCACAAAGAAATTAAATAATTTATTTTTAAAATATTCTGAGTCATGGCAAAAGCAGCTAAAACCGCGATCAAGAAAGATCCAAAGCTTGCAGCGGAAGCTAAAAACTATACTAAAGTTATTAAAGCTGTACGCAGCCCTAAATCTGGCGCTTACACTTTTAAAGAAGTAATCGTTCACAAAGAGAAAGTGAAGGATTTCTTAGCAAAATAAGACAGCCTCTATAGACTAAGACTATAGCCTTAGGACTTATAAACATACTTCATCAAGCCATCCAACCGGGTGGCTTTTCTTTTTGCATTCTTTAACACAAAACATTGAGTTTCAAATAGCTTAGGCACAGTCTTTTTACCCCTTATAGCGTACAAAACTGTTGTGTTATGGACAGGACAATTCATATGAGCGAAAGGAAGAAAAATGTACTTGGTGTGCTGAGTTTCATCCCGTTATTAACGTTTTTGACATTCGTAGGTTACTTTATCTACCTGTGTCAGCCGTTGATCAAGGCCAATACGTTGTTTATTGACCACGAAAGCCTGGCAACGATCATGTCAAACCACTATCCAACACTGCTGGTACTGTCGATGCTGGCCTTCTTTACTGGTATCATCATGCTGATATACTACCTGGTGCACATTACCCGACTTACATCGATGAACTCGGGTGAAAAACTGGCCTGGATGGTATTTATGGTCACTTTCGTGGGTATCTCCTTCCCTATATTTTGGTTTAGCGAGATCCGCCACGAACCAGAACACCTCCCAATATATCCGGATATCGCTTAATATCCGGTCATCATAAAAAAAGCCCGCTCTGTGAGCGGGCTTTTTCTTTTATACCAACATTGTAACCGGGTTTTCCAGGTGCGCTTTAAGCGTCTGGAGGAAGCGGGAACCAACGGCCCCGTCTACTACCCTATGATCACAGCTTAGTGTTAATTTAAGCAGTTGCCTTACTACCACCTGGCCATTCTCTACCACTGGTGTAGGTGCGATCTTACCCACAGCCAGGATACAGGCATCCGGCGGGTTGATGATGGCTGTAAACTCATCTATATCCATCATACCCAGGTTGGAGATGGTAAAGGTATTACCGGTAAATTCCTGGGGTTGCAGTTTCTTATTACGGGCCTTGTCTATCAGGACATTAGCCTCATCCGATATCTGCGACAGCGACTTCTGATCTGCGAATTTGATAACCGGTACTATCAGGCCTTCATCTACCGCCACTGCAGTACCGATATGGATGTGCTGGTTGGTGCGGATGAAATCACCCATCCATGAGCTGTTCACTTCAGGATGCTTGCGCAGCGACATTGCCACCGCCTTGATGATCAGGTCGTTGAAAGACACTTTAACCGGCGATACATCATTGATGTGCTTGCGGGCCTTGATCGCATTGTCCATGGTAATGGTCATGCGGAGGTAGAAATGCGGCGCGCTGAACTTGCTCTCGGCGAGACGCTGGGCAATAACCCTGCGCATCTGGCTGAGTGGCTTGTCAGTATGACCTTCCTGGCCGATAGGTGCGAATTGAGGCACCTGACCTTGCTGTGGCTGCTGAGTTGTTGTCGTTTGTTGTCCTTTTTGAGCTTGCTGCGGCTGGAAGTTGTCGACATCGCGTTTGATGATACGGCCGTTGTCGCCGCTACCTCTTACCTGCGATATATCGATTCCTTTATCCTGCGCCAGTTTCTTAGCAAGCGGAGACGCTTTTACGCGGCCACCATCGCCTGAAGACTGTTGCTGCTGTTGCGCTTGTTGTTGCTGAGCAGGTGCAGGCTGGCTTTGCTGTTGTTGCTGAGCCGGAGCTTGCTGCTGAGTTTGTCCGCCACCCTGAGCTGGCGGTGCTTCATTCAAATATGGTTGGATGTCTGTGCCTTCTTTACCTACGATGGCGATAATACCATTTACCGGTACGCCTTGACCTTCTTCTACGCCCAGGTACAACAGGGTACCATCGGCATAAGGCATTACTTCCATGGTTGCCTTGTCGGTTTCCACATCGGCCAGTACATCGTCGCTTTTTACTTTATCGCCTACTTTCTTGTGCCATGCTACGATCTTACCTTCTTTCATGGTATCGCTCAGCAGTGGCATACGAACTACCGTAGCGTCGCCTGGCTTAGGCGCTGGGGCTGCTGCTTGCTGTTGCTGAGGTTGCTGCTGCGCAGGCTGTTGTTGTGCCTGTTGTTGAGGAGCTTCCTGTTTGGGCTGCTGACCACCATTTCCGCCGCCGTTACCTTTTTCAGCATCCAGTATCGACTGGAAGTCCTCGCCTTCTTTACCTATTATAGCTATGATACCGTTCACCGGTACGCCTTGTCCTTCTTTTACACCCAGGTACAGCAGTGTGCCGTCCACATAAGGCATAACCTCCATGGTCGCCTTATCGGTCTCTACATCTGCCAATACATCGTCACTCTTTACCTTGTCGCCAACTTTTTTATGCCAAGCCGCAATCACACCCTCTTTCATCGTATCACTCAATAACGGCATTCTAATCGCTTCGGCCATAAGTCTTGAATCTATTTTTTAATAACGGCCCAAAAGTAAGTCTTTTGGTTGATTTGTTTTAGTAGTTAAACGCACCCTTTCCTTAATACTCTATCTGCAATCCCATCGCATCCCTCAGCCTGCCCAGGTCGGGGTTCTTGGCTATCATGGCTTCCATGATCTCGGGCTTGCTGAGTACTATCTTCTGCTCGATCGCCACCATCGACTGGTCTTCCCTCACTTCTGTCACCACGCGGACAACCGGGTTACCAGTCTCGGCGCGATAGAAGTCGATCAGCACATTTCGCTGGTCTTTAGCGTACTCCTCGCTGAAGTTGGTGGGAGCTATTACCCTTACTTCATCGGCGCCTACCACTTCAACTTTCATAGACGAGAACTGGGCATGATACATGGACCTGTTGGCATCCTTCAGCTTTTGGGTGAACAGCCTGAATATTTCTTCGCCCAGCTCCTGGGTCAGCTCTTTCTTCTCTACCTGCGGACCGCTGCTATGATCGAGGTTGTCCAGGTCCATCAGGCCCTTGGAAATACGGCGGGCCGGATTGTTGCCGGTTGTTGCCGTTTTGGGTACTGGTGGCGGAGTATAGGATGCAGCTGCCGGTTGCGGGTTTGTTACAGGCTGTGGGACCGGTGCCGCCGGAACTGGCTGTGGTTGCAGGTTTGGAGCGGAATTTATTACGTTTTGTTCATTAATCGATGTCTTTCCAATGGCATTCACGAGCTCGCTAGCGCTCGGTTGTTCCTGAATTTGCGAGTGTTGTCCGTTAACCCCCTGTCCCCCTGAAGGGGCGACCATCGATGGGGCTGCAGACTGCGCCTGCATTGGCATCCCGCCCGAATTTGTTACACTTTGTCGTCGAATTTCAGGTTCCTGAACTTTGGTTACAGGTGGTGGTGCCGGTTGGTAGGCAGGCGGCGGGGTTACCGGGGCCTGCGGCATTACCGGTGCAGGCGGCGCAACCGGCACGCCATCTACACCGTCAGAGTTTTTTTTTATTTCCGTAGCCTGCAGCACATAACACAGCTTTATCAGGCACATTTCTACGTGCAGGCGTTTGTTGTTAGCATTCTTATAGCTCAGCGCGCTGTCGTTCACCACGTTGAGGGCCGAGAGTATAAAGGCAGGCGGCGCCTGGTTGGCCTTTTCGTAATACACCGGTTTGTGATCGTTGGGCACATCCAGCAGCTTGGCCATGCGCTGGTCTTTACACAGCAGCAGGTTACGCATATGCTCTGCAAGGCCTTCCAGTATCACGTCTCCTTCAAAACCGCGCTCCAGCGTTTGGTCCAGCAGCAGCAGTGTACCGCTGATGTCCTGGCTCAGCATGTGGTCGGTCAGCTTGAAGTAGAAGTCGGCATCGAGCAGGTTCAGGTGCTCCATGGTGCCGGCATAGGTCAGCATACCGTTAGTAAAGCTCACTATCCTGTCCAGCATACTGAGGGCGTCGCGCATACAGCCTTCGCTCTTTTGCGCTATCACGTGCAGGGCGGCCTCCTGTGCTACCACGCTTTCTTTGGTGGCAATACCGTGCAGGTGGCTCACTATATCATCCGTCGTGATGCGCTTGAAGTCGAATATCTGGCAGCGGCTCAGGATGGTGGGTAATATCTTGTGTTTTTCTGTTGTGGCCAGTATGAAGATGGCGTATGGCGGCGGTTCTTCCAGCGTCTTCAGGAAGGCGTTGAAGGCCGCGGCGCTCAGCATGTGTACCTCGTCTATGATATAGATCTTGTACTTGCCCTGCTGTGGCGCAAAGCGCACCTGGTCTATCAGGTTGCGTATATCGTCTACCGAGTTGTTACTGGCAGCATCCAGTTCAAATACGTTGAACGAGGTATTGCCTTTAAAGCTCTGGCAGGTAGTACACTGTCCGCAGGCCTCCATATCGGGCGTGGGGCTCTCGCAGTTGATGGTGCGCGCCAGGATACGGGCACAGGTGGTCTTACCCACACCACGCGGACCGCAAAACAGGTAGGCATGTGCCAGGTGCTGGTGGCGGATGGCGTTCTTCAGGGTGGTGGTAATATGCTCCTGCCCCACAACCGTATCAAAGGTCTGTGGGCGGTATTTCCGGGCCGAAACGATGTATTGATCTGACATTCCAGTCAAAAATAAAGATTTCCTGACCACCACAAGCGGTGGTGTTAATTGATTAACAGGGTTGTGAATAACTTCTTGCCGGTCGCATTAGGGTTTGTTTTATCTGTTGTTTGTTTTTGATTGTTTTTTCCCGGAACACTGTCAAATCCCGTGTTTTTTGTTGTCGGTTGTTGTCATTTAAACCCCTAAATCCCCCGGCTGGAATAAGCAATTCTTCGCTTGTCAGTCTAAAGGGGACTTCCGGAATCCCTTGTTACTCGCGGCCTTCCCCTTTAGGGGATAGGGGTTAACCGTCATTGCGAGTTTCCACCCCTCCTTAATTTAAGGAGGGGTGCAGGGGTGGTTTCTGCGTAACACGGGGAAAGTTCAACAGCGATCCATTTGTTCAGCATCAACCCTGCGCAAGTAGGACCACCCCCTGCCCCTCCTTAAAACAAGGAGGGGTGATTTTCTTTTCTCTCCCGTCATTGCGAGGAGCGAGCACCGGCGCTCGCTCCTGATCCAGTCTTGCCGCGACGAAGCAATCTAGCCCAAACATAGACAGTTCAACGCGTGGTTAGATTGCTTCGTCGCTGCTACTGCATCACGCTGCCAAGCGTCACTGCTCGCTCCTCGCAATGACGTTTAGTATTAATTACAAAAATACGCATTTTCCACCACACCATAAAACTCAACCCACACATAACCCGAAACCATTATCTTTATAACCGATGGAATATGTCATTATCTGCCTGGTGGCGTTTGCGGGGTCGTGGCTTACGTTGTTCTCGGGGTTTGGACTGGGAACGATACTGCTGCCTGTGTTCGGGCTGTTCTTCCCGGTGGAGGTGGCTATTGCGCTGACAGCTATCGTGCATTTTCTCAACAACATCTTCAAACTGCTGCTGCTGGGCAGGCATGCCGACAAGGGTGCGCTGCTGCGTTTCGGGCTGCCTTCTATAGTGGCGGCGCTACTGGGCGCCTGGCTGCTGACGCGGCTCACGGGCATGGAGCCGCTGTACAGCTATACGCTGGGTGACAAAGAACTTTCGGTGACGCCGGTGAAGCTGGTGATAGCCGTGGTGCTGGCTTTGTTTGCTTTGTTCGATATCATACCGAGGTTTAGCAAGATGGAGTTCTCCGCCAAATGGCTGCCGCTGGGCGGGGTGCTGAGTGGCTTCTTCGGCGGACTGTCGGGGATGCAGGGAGCACTGCGTTCGGCCTTCCTGGTGCGGGCCGGCCTGAGCAAGGAAGCTTTTATAGCAACGGGCGTGGCCATAGCCTGCATGATAGATGTTACCCGTCTTTCTGTTTACTCACGTAATATCATTTCCGCTCACAGCTCGCTCAACTATGGTCTTGTCTTAGCCGCTACCCTCGCCGCTTTTGCTGGTGCCTTTCTCGGCGCCAAACTGCTGAAAAAGGTGACCATCGAAGCCGTACACATTGTGGTAGCCGTGATGCTGCTGGTGTATTCGGTGTTGTTGGGGATGGGGGTGTTGTGATTTGCTGGGTGGCATTGTGACAAGCAAAAAACATGTAGATTAGCTTTCAATGCTGTTGCAGTCTAAAATTCAATATAAACACTACGAACCCGGCGAGTTTACGTCTATTGCAGAAAGGACGCTGGCAGAAGCAGAGGAATTGATAAACACTTACCCTTGGGAGGCACAGCGTTATCACCAGCCAATAGGATTTACTAGCCCGTCTATCAGTTTCAGAAACATGGAAGGCGATCATTTGAAGCTGGCGTTAGGTTACAATCAGAAATTCAATCTTTATTTATTTCCTGCACAACAAAAACCTCGCAAAAAGACTGTTGCAGATCTTGAAAGCGCCATAAAAGATGTCCGGGATTTTTATCATGGAAATGAACTGGAAGGCTTTAAGCAGGAAAGGTTTGTATTCAATCCCAAAAAGCATTTTGAAACCAAAAGTTTTGAATACCAGGTGACGCCCAAACGAGCTTGGGCATTTTCATGGTTTAGATTAGGATTCTTCACGCTACTTACCCTCTACTTTCCAATTTATGAAGGCACTGCGTTTGCATTTGCAGCATTTTTCCCTTTTTGGTTTGTCTTTGCAGGAGTAAACCTAATTTTTCTAATCAACTACTGGTGGTACGAGAGAGATACGATAATCAAAATCACTGCAGGGCAGGATAATTTTTGGATCAGCAGAAACGGCAATGTGCTTCACTACAATAAAAAAGACGTCAAAGAAATCCGATATTATAAATCACCGGGTAATAGAAACCCTTGGTCGGATAATATTATAATTGAATTAATACTCCGCGACGGACAGGCACTAAAGTTCACTAACCTTTTAATACCATTTTATACTCTGCTTGGTAAGTTTCAGAACACACCAAGCAATTGTATCGACAAGGCTTTTCCCTTCGCACGATAGCTCACGCTGCCCTGAGTTTGCAACTCCGTACCTTTGTATCTTCCTCTCAATAATGATATCGCAAACTAAACTTATTACGGCAACAGTAGCCCTATTATTGTTGTTTTTCACGCACAGGTCAACAGCGCAAACCGCGGATACTGGTATTCGTAAATTGTATCTCTACATTGAGCGTATGCCGCAATTTCCAGGCAATGTCAACCAGTTCCTTTCAAAAAATATCCAATACCCCGACGAGGCAGTGGCCAATGGGATAAGTGGCAAAGTTGTGATCGGCTTCGTAGTAGATAGTACTGGTTACCTGGATAGTGTTTATGTACGAGAAAGTGTACACACCTCGCTTGACAAGGAGGCATTGCGGGTAGTGAGGTTGATGCCTCGCTGGATTCCGGGCAAACAGGGAAACAAGCCCGTAAGAATTTACTACAGCCTTCCCATCACTTTCCGATTTTCGGATGAACCGCTCTCTAAGCCAAATGTTGACAGTACCGACCCTGCGGCAAAGCGCCGCCTGCAGGATTCGCTAGCCAACAATTACGGCCCTGCATTTCAACAATCATGGTCGCAATACCTCGCGCGCAACCTGAAATATCCGAAAGAAGCACGCAAACAGAAAATTACTGGACGGGTGAGGGTTCAATTTTTAGTGCAGGCTGACGGAACGGTAACGAATGTTGAAATCGAAGAATCTGCGCATCCTATCCTCGACCAGGAAGCCCTTCGTGTTGCAAAACAGATGGCGAAAAGCAGGTGGAGACCAGGCAAAATCAACGGGCAGTTTGCACGTTACTACCTTGTTATCCCTTTTTATTTTCCTGTTGAAGGAGCATACCAATAGGACGCCCCGCTTTCCTGAGTTTGCAACTCAGGATTTACAACCTCATTTCCATAAATGTAGCGCCTGCTGTATTTTGGCCCCATCAATAACTACCTTATGACCAAACCCTTGATCTTATTATTGCTCGCCCTCCCTACCGTTTTGAGTGCACAATGGAAGCAGGACGGAACGCGACTTACAGATAAAACCGTTGGAAAGAACCTGGTGACCAACCAGCCTATACGTGGTAAGGAGATCTATTTCGGAGAGAGAATACACCACACCGAGATAGACACCCAGCAACAACTAATGACCGTACAACTGCGCGGCACCAGCGCCAATGGCAAATGGATGGACAACACCGGTGATCATATATTATATGACCTGAAACAGAAACGAGGAAAATGGCGCAAGAATATCGTGTACGAAACGGCGTTCATCGAGAACTTTGGCAAGTACATATTGGAGATAAAGGAGGACAGAACCCACCGGCTGAACCCCGAGGATGGGAAACCACTCTGGAGCACGAAAAACAGGGTATACTTCGCCGATCCGGAACTGGAGATCGGTATCGGCTATAAGTTCAGCTTTTGGTCGGGCGGACAAACGGATAAACTGGAAGGTATAAACCTGAAAACGGGCGAAGACATCTGGAGCCGCCGTGTAGGCGGAGAATACAACTGGAACGACCTGCTGTACATGGATGACTCGACGGTGCTGATAGTTGCAGACGGATTGCACACGCTCAACCTGAAGACCGGCAGAGGCTGGGACTATAATACCACCACCTACGAATATGGCATACGCGATATCGTCTCCAATGTTTTGCGCGACAGCAACGACATCTACCTAGCCTCAAGAAATGAGTTGGTAAAAGTGAAAAAGCAGGGAAAACTGGCCTGGTCTGCACCTCTGGCCCATGCCAGCAAATCCGTTATTTTCATCAACGACGGCAAACTGTACGTGGTGAACCGAGGATATGCGTACAGGGGTTACCGCCAGGTGGACTATGGCAAGCCTTTCGTTGCCGCATTTGACGTGACTACCGGTAAAGAACTTTTTAAAGGCTACTTCGGGAAAGGCAACACAATAAAAAACTTCCGGCTCATTGATAACGCATTTTACCTCGTGCTTGAAGGCACGGTAGTAAAGATATCTGCAGACAACGGAGCTATACTGGCTGAGCGCAAGCTAGATGAGAAGGTGCAGGGCAAGCCAGCATATTTTATTGGCACGCAAACATACGTTCTCAACAACGGGAACTACAAAGCGCTTACCACTACCGATACGACAAAACGCTTTGTATTTACTGATAAGCACAAGGTCTTAGCACTCGACAACCAGCTACAGGTGGTAAGCGAAACGGACACAGCCGATCTATGGGTGTACTATGCTGCTGCGGGTGAAAAGAAATTTCTCTCGAAAAATGACAAGACCATTGTGATCGATAAAGACGACCGGAAAATCGCTGAATTGGATGCAACTCACCGTGGTCGCATCATTGGCACATCGCTATACGATATCAACAATGATAATTTCACGGAAATAGATATTTCGTCTATTCTTAAAGACTAAATTACCTGACAGAACAGCGTTAAAACACCCTATCAATAATTATCCGAAAGTCTTAATTTTCCGAAAATTCAGACAATGCTCTTAGTTGCCATACTCCTGCCCTGTTTCTCGTTTCTTTTGCGGGGGAAGATCATAAGCTTTTTTGTTTGCGGCTTCCTCCAGCTTACGCTTATAGGCTGGCTGCCTGCTGCTGTCTGGGCTGTACTCAGTCTGCAAAACAGCAGAGCAGAAAGACGCACTACCCGCATCATAAGGGCTATGAATAACCGCTAATAGCCACCACCTGCGTGGCACTCAGGACTTGAATCTATTCACCAAAATAATCAGACTGACAAGGGCAGACAGATGTAGCATCCAGGCAGCAGTCTTCTAACTCTAACCGTACACCATTACTATCAGTTTCGTATATCCTGGTTGCAGTTATTTCATAAAACCGGGTTTCATTATCCCATTCTTTAAAAACACATTTCACTATCTTTTGGAAAGGTCCTGCGTTATAAACACCACGTGTTTCAGTTTCATCAGACTGGTTTATTTGCATGAAGGTAAATTCAACGGTTCCATCTGCTCTTATCTCCACCCATCGGCCCGGAGTGCCAGTTCCAGAAACGCCTGGCCTGGTTTCAAATTGTCTTTTGCCCACGAAGGGTAACGATGGTTGTACTTGTTCTGTCTGAACAGGCTGAACAACAGTAACAGTATCGTCCGGAATATTTCCTTCTGCTTTGTCGCCACTGGCGCAGCCCCCCATTAGCAAGCAAATAACTACGAACAGGTTTTTAAATTCCATATCGACGATTGATGCCGGAAAATACTTCTATTTATTCACACTACAGCCTCAGCAACAGCGATCAACCAACATCAGGTCGCTAACCGGCAATAACTCTGCTGCATTGTGTACCATATTGAAGCGTATCTTTGATCATGCTCCTGATCATTCTAAGCCTCTGTGTTTACCTAACGGGTGTTGTTCTTTCAGCGCGCACACTGAGCAGGAATGAAATAAAAAAATTCTGGCGCTATAATACTATCATCCTCGCGCTGGGTATAGCCCTGGTTCTTATCGCAGGTGCCATGTACGATGGTTTTGATGCGCTCCGGTTTGTAGTGCCCCAGGTGTACGCCGTTACAGCTTACCCGGTAATGGTCTCATTGGTTGCACTGATCATTGCCATCAGGAAAAAATGGGAGATCACCATTGTCTGTGCCGTATTGGGCGTTGGGCTGGGAAGTGTAATGTTCACCTGGGTGTTTGAAAATTTATAGAGCACGACCATAAAAAAAGCCCCTGCATGCAGGGGCTTTTTGCCTAAGGGGGAGGTATAGGCACTAATGTTGTTTTGATGTCTGTCCGCCTTCCTCTGCCGAAACAGGCACTGCAGCCAGTTTAGGCACCCGTATCACGCCAAGCTTGTTCAGCAGCAGGATGACCGGGTAAACGGGATCGAACTCGTGACCGCGCACACCGAAGTTGATAGCCGAAGGATGCTTGTGGTGGTTGTTATGATACGACTCACCCAGCATCAGTATATCTACAGGCAGCAGGTTCTCTGATGTGTTCTTCATAATGAAGTTCTTGTAGCCAAACTTGTGTGCAAACCAGTTGATGATAGCGCCGTGAAAGGCACCCATCACAATAACAACCGGCAGCAGCAGGTATAACCATGGTGAAGTTGCATACAGCACAAAGATGGCTGTATAAATGCCTACCCAGATCAATCGCGACGGCGCGGAGTTAGCCATGCGGTCAAACCAGTTCCATTCGGGAAGGTTCTTGGTGTACTTCTCGTCTACCTGTATACGCCCGTGAAATATATCTCGGTAGATACGGCTGGTGCGCCACATCATCGAGAATATGTTAGAAGAAAAGTTGGGCGAATGCGGGTCGAGCTCGGTATCGGTATGCGCATGGTGCAGCCTGTGCATGATGGCATAGGCACGCGGGCTCATATAGTGCGAACCTTGCGTGATATAGGTAAACACGAAAAAGAAACGCTCCCAAAACTTACTCATCTTGAACGCGCCATGCGAGGCATAGCGGTGATGAAAGAAGGTTTGCGAAAATAGCGACAGGTACCAAATGGCAATAAAAAAAATAATGATCGGCATGATGAATTTGCTGATTTAGCTACCAGGGAAAAGAATAAAAAGGAAGGCGCTGCAGGAGGTGCTAAGTGCTGGAGAGAATGCCTAAGAATTGATCTCTAATCTGATACGGTAATTGTAATTATCTGAAGGTAGTACAACAAAGGTTAAGGAAAAGCCATAATAAACAAATGGCTGCACTTAGTGCAGCCATTAACAGTATGTTTAGCTAAAAGCGGTTTAATAACGCCTGTTATTGTTGTTTTCCGTGCGCGGTTTGGCCTCATTTACTACCAGAGACTGTGAATCGAAGGTAGTATTGTTAAGACGGGCTACAGCTTTCTCGCCACTGGCGCGTTCTTCCATTTCCACAAACCCAAACCCGCGAGAACGGTTGGTAAATTTATCATTGATGATGCTTACAGATGTCACTACGCCAAATTCAGAGAATAGGCCGTGCAGTTGTTTTTCGGTGGTGTGGTAGTTGAGGTTTCCAACAAAAAGTTTCATAAAAACAATTTAATAAAATTAAAAAAGAATGGAAACCGGAGAAAAGCAGAACTGAAGAGAAAGAGTAGTAAACCGGTTCGTATCAGAAGAGCAAAGGTCGGGCGACCATCGTATTCAATTGAAGGTAGGCATTATTGCTATCATTTCAAAAAAAATAAATTTTGTAGAAAAATTGAAAAAGAAGCGGCCGTAAGTCTGATCCTGACGTTTGTAACTCATTACTAAGTATTATCTTAGCTTAAACATTCTTCGCATGCGCATCACAGGCTCAAATGTCACCCTTATGGTGAATGACATGGACAGGTCCATCAATTTTTACAAGGCACTGGGCCTGGAGCTAAAGCAACGCTGGGACGACAACTACGCTATGATGGAAGCACCAGGTATTACACTGGGCATACACCCTGCTCACGGCGCACCTACCAGTTCGGGTTCTGTGTCTATTGGTTTTTTTATAGACAAAAGTGAGAACGGTAAAGCAGTACTCGACGCCAACAACATCACCTACCAACTGCAAGACGATGGCAAGTCAGGTATCTATCTCCACTTCCAGGATCCTGACGGCAATGTCGTGTACCTGGTAGAGCCGAAGTGGCAATAGACTCCTCCCCGTTTTAACGTTGCGTAAACAGTTACCCTCAGATAAAGACTTATCTTTGGTAGGTCTTGGCAGCTTACCATACATATAATACATCACTCACCGGCAGTATCACCGCAATGCACTTTCATTGCTTTTGCCATAAGCTGTTTTACTGCTCTACGTTCAAAGACTTTAATACCCAAGCCCCGGCCTGCTAAGTCTTTTAGGTTCGGGGATACACCCTCGGTGTTTTCTTATTTCTTACTGACAACATAGCTGCAGGCGCCATGCCCGCGGATGGATTCATTACACTAATTGTTTCAACTAAAAACTGCACAATTATGACTGCAAATGATCAAAACCCGGTTATCATGACCGAGGAAGATTTCCAGCTGCTGAAACCTTATATCAGCCAGCTGCCCGAACAAAACAGCGACATGACGCTAACGCATGAGCTTAGCCGTGCCGTCATCGTATCGAAAGACGCGTTCCCGCCGCACACGGTGCGTCTCAATTCAAAAGTCAGTGTGTTGGACCTTGGTACCGACCGGGTGATGGAATTCACCATCGTGATGCCAGCCCACGCCGACATGCGGCAGAACAAGATCTCGGTGCTGACACCAATGGGAACGGCGCTAATTGGTTTCCGCAAGGCGGAGGAAGTGCAATGGAAAGTACCGGCAGGACTGAAACGCTTCCGGATACTGGACGTGGTGAACAGGTAAAATATGTTTTCCCTGCGCGGTGCGGGGCATCGCGCAGGGAGCATAAAAAATGCCGGGCGAACCCGGCATTGTATAATGATTTAGAACTTACTACTTGATCACCGACACTTTTACAGCGGTGGGTCCTTTAGGACCTGGCTCTATCTCGAAGCTTACTTTGTTGCGCTCCTTAATAGGCTCGAGGGCGTTGTTTGCGTGGAAGAAAATGCTTTTCTGGCTGCGCAGGTCGTTGATAAACCCGTAGCCTTTTGCTTCATTATAAAAGGTAACGATGCCTTTACGCAGGCCATCCTCTTCCGGATCGGGAATTGCCGCACCCAGCTGAATATCTTCGAGACTAATGTCGAATTTTTTCGTTGGATCGGGCGGAGTAGGCGACAAGTTGCCGTTCTCGTCCAGGTACATCATCATGTCCTCAAGAGACTTGCCTTTGTTGTTATTGGCTTTACGCTCTTCGCGTCTTTCCTCTTTTTCGCGCTTCTTTTGCGCTTTTTTCTTTTCTTTTTCTTTTTTACCTACTGTTTCTTTCGCCCTGGACATTAATAAAGAACTTATTTTGATTGACCACAAAGGTCGCATTTTTATTTCGCATTACAGTAAAAACTTTGTAAAACAAGCTCTGCAAGGTATTGTCGCAGTGCCAAATACAATTCCGCCACCGGTACAGCCGGTTCCTGAATAATCGGTAGCTTTGGATATGCATTGCCAATTCACCCCCTTCCCGACCCTAACCTCTGACCGCGTGGTGTTGCGCCGCATAGAGCTGAGCGACGACCAGGAGATCTTCTTCCAGCGCTCGGACAAAACCATGAACGAGTTCATAGACCGCCCGGGAGTCCAAACTGTAGAAGACGCCCGGAACTGGATCAACATGATCAGCGGCGGAATTGAAAAAAATGAACTGATCGCCTGGGGCGTGGCACTGAAAGACAAACAACCGCTTGTGGGTGGATTTTGCCTCTGGAACCTGGAACCGGAAACCAATACTGCCGAGATCGGGTTTAGCCTGCACCCCGAGTACTGGGGCAAGGGCCTGATGCAAGAAGCACTTGAGGCAGGCATCAAATTCGGGTTCGAAACCATGCAGCTGGATACGCTCGAAGCACATACCCATGAGCAAAACAGCCGCTCGAGGAAGCTGCTGGAGCGGAACGGTTTCGTGCTAAAAGGGCCTATTGCCGGTTCAAACTACCTGGTGTATACGCTCAACAGTTCCAGGTGAATCTACCTTATTTATACTCATCTCCTTCCATGCCCGGCGTCGTAACTGGCGCTTTTTTTATTGTGCTGAGCTCCTGATTTAGCCCCGAGTTGGGGAGAAAGCGCCATGAATTGCGGAATCCAACGCCAAAAATCACGCAATGCGACGCCACAAATAGAGCTTTTAGACCAATCTAAAAAACTTGAATATCAATACATTAATGATACTGTTCGTGCGTTTTTATAACTATGTGCAATTGAGAGCCCCCAAAATGAACGAAACCGGGGGTCGTGATATTAGCTTTACATCCTAACACCAACTACCATGATCAACGTATTACCAAACCCCTCCGGCCACAGTGTAAGCATCAGTTACGAATTAGAGACTGAACGCCCACGCTGTGCCATCGTCACCAACATGACCGGGGCCGCGGTCTACACCGCGAAAGACGACCGCAGCTGCGAAAGCGGCAGTATCGAATTGGATATACAGAGCTGGCCTGCCGGCATGTATATCATCCGGATGCAAACAGGGATAGAGACCGTTATTCGCTCATTCTTTAAGCTTTGAGCTGACGATACACCCTTTGAACCATGATGACCCACTCTGCCACCATGAAGAGTCCTTTTCACCATGAAGAGTGCCTTTTCACCATGAGGATCCAAAATCCAACCACTGCGGCCGGTATTTGAGATAGAAGTGCCAAAGATCGATCTACCACATAATTTTATTCAGGCATTTTGCTCGATTACTGGTCGCAACCGGTGGATCTCACCACCGGAACAAAAACACTCCAACATCCCTCCTGCTGACCTCCAAGCGTGCAAAAAAATGTGCGCGAGCTAACTATAGCTAATTCAAACTACTAGGAATCGATACTCATCGCTACGCACCACAACAGTAGTTCCATTTAACATACCATATACTTTGCGCTTGCTACCTTAGGTATCAAGATGGGCGAATGACATATTTTTTTGTAGAACTAACAATTGTGAGTGATGAAAAGGTTAGTGACAATGATTATCTGCTTCGGGCTACTATTACTAGGCGGTTACACAGCCGAAGCACAGACGAACAAAAACAGCCGCGCAATAAGAAAAGAAAACCGCAGGGCGTTGCGCTCGGAGTACAAGCACCGAACCAGGGGCGAAACACGGATAAAAATAGACCGTGAGCGTATTTCCCGCCAAAATTACAAACAACGTAAAAGGATGGATCGCACCGCAAGGAAGCAGAACCGCGTAAGAAACTACGACGCCAACGCATTAGGCGGCGTGTTTGACGGTCTGTAACCTAGCCTTTGCGAAATGCCAGGCCGTGCTCTTTAAGCGTCTGCTTAATGGCGGAGAGAGCGTTTGGCCCGATACCGTGCAGCTGAGCCAGCTCGGCCCCGGTGATCTTTGTGAAGTCGTTCAGCGACGTGATATTGGCCGCTGCCAGGGCACGCCGTGCCGGTTTGGCTACCTTGACCGGTAGCTCAGATGGAGTCTTTTTCATAGCTTAAATATAGTCTCAACAAAAAAGCCGCGCTGTGCGCGGCTTTTTTGTTTATTCTTCAGATCTAAATGCAGTCCCTTTTCCATACTTCACAAACATGTAGAGGTATAGCACGCGCGAGAAACGCATCAACCAGGGTTGCAACAAGACAACTATTGTAACGCTTGTAATGAGGTAGTAAAAGATGCTGTAGTCTTTGTAAGACAATCCAATTATTCCCCAATACCAGATGAGGTTGAAAAAGAAAAGCCCAACCGACAATGCATAGCTAACATAGCCGGTACCGTAGTAGAAACCCACTTCCAACTCCATTTTTTGTCCACAAACCGGGCAGCGTTCGGGCATATCCAAAAGTTTACCGAGTGGAAATATGCTCTTATTTACAAACATGTGTCCTCTCCGGCAATTGGGGCATTTCATCTGCAGCATGCTGGGCAGCAATGCCGGTTTCTTATCCTCCATCCTTGGAAAAAATTTCGGCAAAGATACAATTATTAAAAACGAGTAAGGCTTTGAAAATCTTACAGTTTATGCATCTGGCGCAGAGGCGTCGCCTTCATTAGCATGAAAGTAAGCCCACACGATACGCGCTTTGGAAAGCCCGATGACGCCGGTTAGTTCACGCTCAGTAAGCGTTTTGATATTCTTGACGGAGCGGAAACGCTGCAGCAATTCGGTAGCTGTCTTCTCCCCTATGCCCGGTATACCTTCCAACTCGTTTTTAAACGTGCCTTTACTGCGGGTTTGCCTGTGGAAGGTGATACCAAAGCGGTGCACTTCGTCCCTGATGCGGCGCACCAGCAAGTGGGCCGGGCTATCGTAAGGTAGCTGCAATGGTTCGCTATCGCCGGGAAAGAAAATAGACTCTTCACGCTTAGCCAGGCCAACTATGGTCATTCGGCCGGTGAGTCCCAGCCGCTCGATACTCTCGAGTGCGGCACCGAGCTGCCCTTTACCTCCGTCTATGATAACCAACTGCGGTAATGGACTTTCTTCTTCCACTACCCTTTTATAGCGACGATAAACTACTTCGGACATGGAAGCAAAGTCGTTAATACCTTCTACGGTTTTGATATGAAAATGCCTGTAGTCTTTTTTTGATGGCACTCCGTTCTTAAAGCACACCATTGCTGATACCGGGTAGGCACCCTGGAAGTTGGAGTTATCGAAACACTCTATATGCACGGGCAGATCAGCAAGGTGCAGTGCATCCTGCAGCTCTTCCAGCACAGCTATATTGTTTTGCTTGCTTTCATCATTCAGCAACAAGGTATCGCGCCGGCGAACTTCATCGCGAAATATCTCTGCATTCTTAATGCTGAGTTCGAGCAGCTTCTTTTTATCGCCCAGTTTCGGTACGGTCACTTTCATATCCGCTTCCGTTACCTGTATCTCCATAGGCACAATAACCTCCTTCGCATTACTGCTGAAGGTATCCCGCATCTGCGCGAGCACCAGTGACAATACATCAGCATCGTCCTCTTCGTCCACTTTTATCTCAACCTGTATGGTCTTGGCATAAATGATATTACCGCTCGATACCATCATATAGTTGACGAAAGCATTGTTCTTCTCGTCCCGCAACAGGCAAGCTACGTCGAGGTTGCCAAGGTGAGGGTTGGCTACTGTCGATTTACTTTGATAGTTCTGCAGCGACTCGATCTTTTGCCTTAATATCTCTGCCTTCTCAAACTTCATATCCATGGCCAGCTGCATCATTTCAGACTTCAGATGCCTGATCACTTCGCCGGTGTTGCCTTTTAATATATGGCGCACTTGCTGCAGGTTGGTGCGGTAGTCTTCTTCAGTCTGCAATCCTTCGCATGGCCCCTTGCAATTGCCAAGGTGATATTCCAAACACACCTTGTACTTGCCCTTGGCCACGTTATGCGGAGACAAATTAAGATTGCAGGTACGTAATGGTATGTTTTGCTTAATGAGCGCCAATAGTTCTTTAACGCGCCCAACGCCCGTAAACGGTCCCAGGTATTCCGAACCATCACGAATCAGCCTGCGTGTCAGGAATACACGCGGATAGTTCTCTTTCTTGATAACGATATAAGGATAGGACTTGTCGTCCTTCAGCTCAATATTGAAACGCGGCTGGTAGTGTTTGATGAGTGAATTTTCGAGCAGGAAGGCATCGTGCTCGGTGTTGGTAACCGTAAAGTCTATGCTGTCGATCAGCGTAACGAGGCGGGCCGTCTTGTAATTATCCTGCGTTTTGTTGAAATAGGAACTTACACGTTTGCGCAGGTCTTTTGCTTTGCCTACATACAGTAGCTCGTTCTTCACATCATAATACTTGTAGCAACCCGGCTGGCGTGGAATGGACCTTACAATCTTACCAAACTCTTCTCTCGTCATTAGTTTTACAAAAATCGGTATTCTACGCGTAATTCTTTGGTTGGACCTGCCTTAGCCCACTCAAATTCCTGAACGCTGATGATCTTTAACGGTATGTAAAACAATTTCTGGCTGAACTTACTCCATTGGCCATTCTTTGCGGTCTCGATGTATATAGAACGTACCTTATGCGACACATCGTCGGCCGAGATCTGCAGCTTGCGGGTAAATAAACCCTCTTCTTTTGCTTCGTAATAAAAGTTCTGCGTAGCCGTGGCATCATCGGCAAACGATGTAAAATCGTAACGGCCCAGGTATTTAGTATCGCTGATGTCTGTTTCGAAAAAAGTCTTGAACAAGGTGCCCCAGTCCATATCATAGGCTGATACAAAACTCGTGTCTGTTTTACCATCCAGGTAAACGATCTTCTGCAAGCCAAAAGGCTGACCGTGATAGATATCCCACTGGTCGGCAATAAACTGTTTTACTGAAAAATATCCCGGACCTTCTGCAGCCGGCTGCTTTGTCTTTGGCGCCTGGCAGGAAGTAAAAGCAAATAATAGAATAGTAATACCTAAAATAGACCTTAAAAACATAACCACGTTCGTTGCTGGCTAAATTAATAAACCTGATACGAACGTGGCTATATATTATTTATCCTAAAAGTATAAATCTTAGTTCAGCTGCGGGTTCAGTGGCATGTTGGCCAGGTATGAATACTCCTTACCCAACAAGCGTATAGCAGCCTTCCATATATTTTCAGGTTCTGTTTCAAAAAGAATCTGCGGGTTCAGGTCCGCAACCATCCACGAGCCTTCTTCCAACTCTTTCTCCAGCTGCCCAGGCGACCAGCCAGAATAACCTACGAATAGCTTTAAGTCTATTGGCTGGTATTCATTATTCTGGATCGATTCCTGCAGCGCCTCGTAGGAGCCACCCCAGTATACACCAGGTATGATCTCGTTACCACCATACGCCTCAGGCGAACGGTGCAGCATATGCAGCGTATCAAGCTGAACAGGGCCACCCTGATTAATATTCAGAAGTGGCGTATATAGTTCTGGCAACAGATCTCCCAATGTGAGATCGGTTGGCCTATTTAGTACAAATCCTACAGAACCTTCCTCGCCATGCTCGCACAGCAATATCACTGAACGGGCAAAATTAGGATCGGCCAGAAACGGCTCAGCTATCAATATCATCCCTGGCTTCAACTTCCTATTATTCGTCGGCTTACTTAAATTCAAAAATTCCATGACTTCTCATTTTACATTCACACTCGGTATACCTCAAAAAAGAACTATGCCTTGGCGAAGAAATGGGGAAATATGGTGGTTTTATTGCAATATCCTTAACATTAGTGTAATAGACGTAATTTTACGCCGCCGAAACGTGTACTTATGCAATTAACTTACAACCTTTTGCTCTTCGCCATCACCTTTGCGGGTGGCAGCATCCCATTGTGGACAAAAGGTATCGATGATAAGCGTATGCACCTGTTGCTGGCATTTTCGGGTTCTTTCCTGCTCAGTATTACCTTACTGCACTTGCTGCCGGAAACATTTGAAGAGCTAGGCTCAAAGGCAGGCGTATACCTGCTGGCCGGTTTCTTCATCCAGCTCCTGATACAACGTTTTACACACGGTATAGAACACGGTCACGTGCACCTGGAGCGCCACGAACATCACATTTCTTTAACACCCATATTATTGGGGCTTGGATTACACGCTTTTATGGAAGGTTTGCCACTCGGCTTTAATTACAGGCTGGATGCTACGGGACCTTCGCTATATATGGCTGTTGCTGCCCATAAGCTCCCCGAGGCTATGCTGGTGACAATGCTAACCATGGCAACTAAAAGTAGGGCGAGGGCAATGCTCGTACTGATCGGCTTCTCCCTTATTACTCCTATTGCAAGTAGCCTGGCAGTAGTGCTTGGAGAGAACTATTATGCCATGGCTCAGCTTGTAGCTGCGCTTGTGCCTATCGTTGCGGGCGCCTTTATTCATATCTCAACCACTATATTTTTTGAGAGTGGTACACGGCAGCATATGCTCACCTGGCAAAAGGTAATGGCCATGCTGATCGGGGTTGGCATAGGTTTGGCTACGCTAGTACTGGAATAAGTACATTTGTATCATGAAGATGTGGTCTAGACTGTTTTTAATGTTTGCCTGCGCATTCATTTGCTTGCCGGCATTCAGTAAACAGCAGAAAGGTAAATCGTTATTATGGCGTATTACCGGGAAGGACATGAAAAAACCCTCTTACTTATTCGGTACCATTCACCTGGTTTGCCCCGAAGATTATTTCTGGACCACCACGATGGAATCTACACTGAACAGCGCCGAAGTAGTTTGTTTTGAAATGGATCTGGATGCCCCTGATATTTTTTTGGAGGTAGCAAAAGGCATGATCAACAACGAGGAAAAGAAACTGAAGGACTATTTCAGCGACGAAGACTTTGCTGCGCTAAAAAAATACCTGACGGATAGCGTCGGGGTCGACATTGCAGTTTTCCAGATGATGAAACCGGTAGCCATCCAAACAATGCTTGCCGAACGTGCATTAGGTTGCCCGACTCCAGTATCATACGAGGCCAATATCATGCAAATAGCACAAAAAGAAAACAAGGAGATATTGGGACTGGAAACTCCGCGCGAGCAACTCGATCTGTTTGATAATCTGCCGGCTGAAGATGTTGCGAAAGATCTGCTGGATATGATCCATGGGAAGGATGATTCGAAAAACCAGTACATTAAGCTGGTAACCGCTTATAAGAAACAGGACCTTGTTGCTTTACACCGCCTCATCATGGAATCGAGCAAAAAGGACATGGACCTTGGTGGCTTCCTGGACGTAAGAAACGAGAAGTGGGTACCGCGGATGGTAGAAAGAATGGATCAGCAATCTGTATTTTTCGCTGTTGGCGCCGGCCATCTTTGGGGCGACAATGGAGTTATCGCACTGCTGCGTAAATCGGGCTACACCGTGGAGCCCATGAAATGATTTAATTATCCTCTAATACTGTAGCCATTGTTTTACCTGTCAATGGTTTATTCAAAAACTGTTTTACCGACGAATACCCCCTGACCTTCGCAATGTCATTTTCGTTGATAGACGATGAAAGCATGTAGATAACGTAATGCGATTTTGCGTCAAGAGGCAGTTGTTCAAACGACTCTACAAAATCAAACCCGTTCATCACGGGCATCTGGATATCTACAAAAACAATGGTCTTACCATTATGATTCGACAGGCCTTTGATATAATTAAGGGCATCAGTCACCAACTGAAACGTGTTAATACTTTCGTTTCGGCCGGTGTTCTGGATGATCTTCTCTGCGATAAAGCAATCCAGCTTACTGTCGTCAATAACAATAAAATGTAGCTTTTCTGGGTTCATTATTTACTAGGTAGCGTTACCTTAAATGTTGTTCCTTTATTAACCTCCGATTCCACTTCTATATTGCCGCTTACTTTGTTCAACGCATCTTTCACATTATACAATCCAAATCCCGACCCCAATTCATCATTGGCTGCGCGATAAAACATATTAAAAATCTGGCCAATGCTGACTTCGGGTATCCCTATGCCATTATCGCTCACAAATATATTAGCTGTTCCTTTACTAACCTCGATCTTTAATCTAACCACCTTATCTCCAGCCGTGTTTTTCTTCTGGTATTTAAACGCGTTAGATAATAAGTTGTTCAACACTATTTTAAGTGAGGTCTCATCAGAACGAAATGTTTCTTCCTGCTTTACCTCAGTCTCAAAGGCTACGTGCTCTACCCGGCTGGTGATCTCGAACATGTCACGCATGTCCTTCACAACCTGCGCGAAATTAACTTCCGCTATATTTAACTCACCTCGACGAATATTGTAGTAGTCATGTAGATTTTGGATGTAGGTATCCAGCTTCATCATGGCTTTCTCCATCATCGACAGCATGTCCTTGACCTCAGTAATATCATCGCTTTCTTCTGCCAGGTTGATGATACCTAGCACGCTGAGAATAGGACCACGCATATCGTGCGTAGCACTGTAGGCAAACTTATCGAGTTCGTTATAGGCTTTCTGCAGCTCCTCATTTTTCACCGCCAGCATCGAGGTTGTCACATAGAATTTATGCGCTTCATCGATAGCCGATTTTACATCTACGTCCGTCCACGGCTTCTTGATGTAACGGAAGATATGACCGCGGTTGATGGCATCGATCACCGATTCAATGTCGGTATAACCCGTGATCAGTATCCTTACGGGGTTGGGAAAATGCTCTCTTATCTCTTCGTAAAACTCTACACCTGTTTTATCGGGCATCCTCTGATCACAGAGGATCACGCTGATGTCGTTATTTTTTTCGAGGTGTTCGCGTGCTTCGGCTGTTGAATTGGCCACTAACACATTGTAGTCAAAACGGAAAGACGCCTTAAAACTGATGAGGTTATTCATCTCATCGTCTATATACAATACCTTTATTTTCTTCTGGGCGCTCAATACAACTAATTTACAACAATTACTGACTTATTGGTATTTCAATGATAAATTCAGTGCCCTCTCCTAAGGTTGAATTTAGTGTGATGGTTCCGTTGTGTTTTTTTATAGTGTTATAGGCGATAGACATACCCAAACCAGTTCCTTCGCCTACATCTTTTGTAGTAAAGAATGGCTCAAACAGACGCTTCTTGGTATTATCATCCATACCCGTACCATTATCGGCAATGGTGATGATAACGGTATTTTCAGTATTAGTGGTTGTCAGCGTTACCTTGCCACCGCTCTGTTCTTTGAACTTCGACTTGATAGCATGTATGCCGTTGGTAATGATGTTGAGGAAAACCTGGTTAAGCTTACCGGGATAGCATTCTACCATCGGGATATTGCCGTATTGCTTCTCTATGGTAATACGACCTTCCAACAAATTGTTGACAATAACAATGGTTGAATCAAGTCCTTCATTGATGCTTGCCTTTTTCAGATCGTCCTCATCGAGACGGGAGAAAATGCGCAACCCTTTAACGATCTCTGCCGTACGGCTTGATCCTTCGTTGATACCTTTCAGCAGGTGGTCTATCTCCACTTTCAAATAGTCGAAATCATATTCTTCTTTCAACTCGCCGATCTTACGCTTTTTGTCATCCAGTGAACCACCATCAAGCGTAATATTCTCAACCTGCTCTATCATGGTAAGCAGCATATCCACATCTCGTTTCAGCGGCTTTACGTTCGATGTAACGAAGTTGATCGGGTTATTGATCTCATGGGCAATACCGGCGGTAAGCTGACCGAGCGAGGCCATCTTTTCAGATTCTACCAGCTGCATTTCCGCTTCTTTCAGTTCCTGCAGCGTTTTATTGAGTTCCTGGTTAGATATTTTCAGCTCGTGCGTGCGCTCATTCACTTTGGTTTCCAGCATCACGTTCTGCTCTGCTATGATGCGTGCATTCTCTTCCAGCGCAGTCATGGCCTGCTCCTGCGATGCTTCTTTTTCCTGGCGGAGGATATTGATCTTGTCAGCCAGGGCAAATGACAGCAGGATAACTTCAAGTGCTGAACCTATCTGCAGCGCATAGTAGGTAAAGTTGTTATACGGAAGCACATTAAAGTTGCGCAGCACGAATACGATAACGCTGGCCAGGAAGATCACCCAGGCAATCATAAAGAACTTGGCAGGGCGATAACCTTTACGCGCAATGGTTGTACCTATCACCACCACAAACAGCGAAGCAACACCGGCATTGATCTGCACTATCTGTGCCGACTCGCGATACAGGCCAAGGAAGCCCATAACCAGTATCACTGCATACACGGCCATGAAAAAGTAAATACCCTTGTACAACTTGGGGGTATATGTCTTGACAGACATAAACACTTTCAGGAACTGCAGCGCAGTTACGCCCACCATCACCGGCACGATCACCATCATCAGGTTCGACAGGTAGGGAGAGTTTGGATAAAAGAAACGGGCGGCATATCCCTGGAGACAAGCCTGTGTTAACCCAACAAAAAATATGTAAGCTACATAGTAGAGGTATGTGCGGTCGCGAACGGTAAAGAATACGAACAGGTTGTAGAAGAACATTACCAGAATGATACCGGCATACAGACCAAATATCAGGTCACGATTGAGCAATGACTCGGATATTGTTTTATCGGTGCCAAGTGTAAGCGGTAATTGTAATTGCTCGTTTGCATAAACCTTCAGCAGGAACGTACGCGTTTCTCCCGGCGGTATGGATAGCTGAAAGATATAGTTCTGGTGTTTGTACACCCTGCGGTAATAGGGTTTGTACTCGCCGGTATTTAACACTGTATAGCGGCCATCGGGCAGCAGGCTATAAAAACTTACACTATCAACTGTTGGATAAGGCAATTCAAGCGCGAGCTTGTTATGCCATGTACCATTCTTTACCAACAGTTTTACCCAAACTGTAGATGAAGTCATCTCGAAGTTGGGCACATCCTGGGTACTTTGCTTAAAGGCATTGGAAGCCAACACCTGTTCCACTGTCATGCTATTGGTCTTATCCTCCAGCAGCAACACCTTGCTACCGACCTCTATATTCTTAGATTGGCTCGGAAAAGAAATGACCTCCTGCGCATTGGCCACATAGGAAAACAATAAAGACAGGAAAACAAAGGAGAAAAGTAGTCTACACTTCATGGCCAGTTGGTATTGCCAGTTCATATAAAATATCAAAAGGCCCTCTCCTGCCTTCTTCAGTTTTGATCTGGTTAGGGTTATCCCTTAATGATAATATTTCTGCTTTTTCATCGGCATGAGCCGTTTCGAGCAGGTTAACGTCCGGCAGCACCATTGCTGTGGCTACCAGGTCGTCTTTCGGGTAATAAAAGGTTCCGTTGTTGCCCATGAATGTGGCTATCTGGAAACCTGCTTTTTGCGCCATTTGTATCGTATACGCAGCACACAATGCAAACATAGATTTAATACCTATTTGCGGCGCTATGCTTACGGCTGTGCGGGTCAGGAATACGCTGCCTATACCCATGCCTGCAACCTCGCGCGAGTTCCAAAGGCCACACAATTCCGCAGTACCTTCTTTCGCATAATCCTTCACGATATCATGAACACTTTCATCAAGTTCGGTTACTGCTTTCTCAATAGGTAAAGGGTATTTGCCGCCGGCGATCTGTACGCGGGCACCACCCAGCACTTTCAGGGTTTCAGTGTCTTCAGCAACGATGACATAGGTATGAGGGTCCTGGAACCACTCGATGTTGGCAGACGTGATCATAGTAATGCCGAAATTCTTCAAGATCTTCATGTGACCTTCGACGAATTTCTGGCATGACTCAAGATCATCCACCGCCCTGAATACCCTAAGTTTGATCATTGTTTGCTCCTTAACCGAACGAAAGTACTTTTTCTACCGGCACCCTCAACGAGAGTTTCGGTTGTTCATCCGTCAGAAAAACCCTGAAAAGTAATATTTCTCCCGGTTTTTTATCAATAGAAAATAATCTCTGGAATTTTTTTCTCAGCTCTGCAAGCTCCTCGGCCATCTTTTTCGGGAACGCTTGAGTACCCTCATAATTAAGCCTGTTGAACAGGAACGTGGAGATACTCAATGGCTGGAAGGCAATATTTTCCTTTGTTGCGGCCAGCCACGCGCGTTCCACAGCACGTCCACCATCAAAGAAGTTGGACCTTCCAAATTCCGGCATGGTAATAAAACCAATGGCAGAGGCGGTCATCGCCGACTTCCTTGACATTCGTTCAAGCCCTGCTCCCCCGCCCCATTTATTCAGGTAATTGATCACGTCCCAGTTGCGCGCAATACTGAAACCTGCCCGCTCCGATGGTGTGAGGTCAAGCGTTTCGATATCAATCCCTTTTCTGAATTTTTGATTTTCTTCTTCGGTCCAGATTATTTCCGCCAGGAAGTCGATGTGACCACCTTCGTGCATTATCCGGATGCGGTCGGCTTTGGCTATGATATCGCTTATATCTTCCAGGTCGTTATCACTGGTCAGGAACTGAAGGTTAGCCCCGGGTACCGTTCTGGCAGCATCTACTATTTTTTGCAGGCGTGCACCCTCTATAGGCTGACGGGGCCTGAGCAAGCGATTAGCCTTGCGCTGGAAGATCACCTCAGACAAGTCGTCGACTGAATGAGCTTCAACTCCATCATGGGCATTTTTAAAGAAGCGGAATACCGCTATCAGGTAGCTTTCGTCACCAAGTGGCAGTTTATCGATTTTCACTTCCAGCCCCTGCTTGTGCGCCTGCAACACTAGGTTCTCTGTTGCTGCACCGAAGCCGATATAGGAACCCGTACTGTTGAAATCTACAAGGTGGGTGTCATATTCCCGGTTCTCAAAGAGGTACATAACACCGTCTACACATTTCCACTTCCATGGCTGTGAATTGCCGCCGGTCGGCGCTGTGATCGCTGCTGCTACAAGGCTTGTAGCATCTTCGTTACTCAGCTTCACCTGGCCCGGCATAGATGATACTGCAGCTTGTTTTATTAGTGCTGCTATTTCATCATCGCTGATGCCGGCCATAAACTCCGGAACATGCGGTTTCTCAGCAGGTTTCTTATCTGCAATAAGTTCCTCGATGTCTATGAAATACCTGCCCGATTCGTGGTATTGGTCAAGCAGTATCCGTCTGCACACATCGGCAGTGATACCACCGCCCAGCGCTACCGCGCTGGCTAGTTGCGGCCATGTAGTTATCGATTGGCCAATTTCGAGCATAGATGCTTTTGCACGTGTCGATATTGTTTCTGCGCCTGCGATCGGCAGCAGGTACGGCACTTTTTCTTCGTTTGTTTTCAGGTGCTTGATCCTGGAAACATCCAGGTGATCGATAGAGCCATGTAAAATGGGTCGGTCAGGCTGCAGATCAAAACGCTCTACATCGACAGTTCCCCTGTCGCTGGCTTCCATCACTACGGGTATCTGCGCAGCCTTTGCCTTTTGCCGGCACAGCACTTTGATATCCAACCCATCGCACTCGTCTATCAGGATATCCAGCTTGCCGCCTTCAGATATAAATTTATCGATATTTTCTTCAGTAATGCCATCGGGATAGCAAATAACTCGCAGGTATGGGTCGATCTCCGCTATTTCACGGGCTACAGCCACTACTTTTTTGACGCCCAGATTGTGCAGCCCCGTCCGGATACGATTGTAGTTGGTAAGTTCCAACATATCAAAATCTGCCAACCGCAGTTCACCGCATCCCCGCTCCATAGCCAGCGTAACCGACACTGATTGCCCAACAGAAAGACCAATAACGCCTATTTTCTTTTGCGCCAGGGTTTCGCGCTCTGTGTTTGTGATCTTGTATTGGTTTCGCGATGTGCGTACTTCAATGAATTCCTCTTCGTCAAGAATATGAACCAGCCGTTTGCTCCACGGATAATAGGCCCAGACACCGTATCGCTCTTTGGACATTCCGCCAAGGTGCTGTTCTATAAGCCGGTCGTAATCATTCGCTGACAATGTAACGGTAGCGTTACGGCTCTTTAATAGCTCTTTCAGCTGATCGGTTATCTCTTCAGATACGAAGACGTCGCCAACACTTATAATTTCGTCGAAACGGTGCTCATCCCCGGGCTTATCCAATCGTAAAAGCTCGGGTGCAGATACATCCTTTAGTTCTAATGCCCTCTCTCTTAAGCTATTGAATTTATCTAACATACATATAACATTTACACCCAAAGTGTGTATCTTCGTTCTCAGCTTAGCCTATCACCCCGAAAATAATAAATCGCGCGTAAATATATGACTGTCAGTTTTATTATTTAAATTGCGTACGGTTTTTTTGAAAAAATGTTGTTGACAGAGATTTATGCCTGAGAATAAAATCAATATATTATACGTAGATGATGAGGAGAACAACCTGATTTCATTTAAGGCCACGTTTCGCATCAAGTATAATGTTTCTACAGCCATAAGCGGCGAAGAGGCAAAGAAGATACTCGCAAGCAAGCCGATCGACATTATCATTACCGATCAGCGTATGCCGGGTATGACTGGAGTAGAATTCCTGGAATCGATCATTGACGATTATCCAGACCCCATGCGCATTCTTCTTACCGGCTATGCCGATATGAACGCCGTCATCGATGCGATCAACAAAGGAAAAATATTTCATTACCTCACCAAACCATGGAATGAGGAAGAACTGGAAGCCACCATACAACGCGCATACGATGTATACCGTATCAAGATGGATGAAAAAGAGCTGACCCAGAAGCTTGGTGTTACAAACGAGCAGTTGGAGTTTTTATTGAGACAACGCCTTTTATCATAAAAGAAAAAGTCCCGCTAGTGCGGGACTTTTTCTTTTACTTTTCTGTTATGAATCTTTCCATTTTTCCATTTGAGCCAGTTCCTGGGTTATCGCAGCTTCCCAACGATGCTGCGCATCATATATGAGCCCGTGATCGGTCTCATCTTCATAACGCTGCTGGCGATCCTGGTATTCCTGCTGCAGCTGCGCGTAGATACCTTTAAGCGTGGTGCGCAGGTTAGCAACATCTACGTTAACATTCGACATACGCTCACGCAGTTTGCGCGTGTACAGTTCGCACAGGTCAAAGTGACCTTGCTCGTGTGCGAGTATCTCCGCACCTTTTTCTTCCTCTCTTATCCATGATTTGCGGGTATAGAATGTATTGAACACATTCACCCTCAGATTCGGATTATTCTGGCTAACAGTATTGGTTTCAAAACCTATAGCGCAAAATGTAGCTGCAGCTATATTGTCTGACGAGTACGGCTGCACTGGTCCGCGAAAGTCGTCCCATGTCAGTCTCCTCTCAGGCGTCCACGTGAACTCCGTTTCGTAAACACGAGGATTCTCCGCCTTGTACAGCGTAGCTGTAATATGGTCGCAGAAATTGGCACTGCTGCGTGCCTTCATAGCATTTATCTTGATGATATTCGCTTTGGCTTTTTTCGCCATCTCTTTGGCCGAGGCAACAAGCTTAGAATAAGTGACCTGTTCACCCTGATTTCCCGCAACCTGGATGGTCTCCAGACGCTCGGCATAAACAGGCTCAGGATCGTTGGCCTGCAGCACTACAATATTCTTTTCTCCAAATATGCCCGGGGCAGCAAACAGTTTTCCAGGCACAGCACAAGTTGTCACCAAAAGGGTACATGCAAATACCCCAAATCTTACAGCACGATTCATTAACTTCTTTTTTTATTTGTGGGAATACATTAAAATTACGAAAAGCTCAGGAATAAACAGTGACCGGAGTCATCCTACGCTGTTAAAAGAAAAAGAATTCTTATTTAATCTATATATGGCAAGTAAACGTTAACGTTTACTTTTATCGCCAGCTTTATGACGCCCATTAGTGTAGTACTTATTACGTTCAACGAAGAACGAAACCTGGCTCGGTGTCTCGAGTCTGTAAAGCGCGTTGCCGACGAGATCATTGTTGTTGACAGCCTGTCGACAGATAACACTGTAGCTATCGCTGAAAGCTTCGGAGCTAAAGTGTACCATCAGCATTTCACCAATTACGTCGAGCAAAAAAAGATCGCCACACAGTACGCGAGCCATGACTGGGTTTTCTCAGTAGACGCAGACGAAGCCCTTTCGCCGGAGCTTGAGCAAAGCATTCAGCAGTTCAAAATGGCGTCGTATTCATTCAATGCTTATAAGATATCACGTATTACTAATTACTGCGGGCAATGGATAAAACACAGTGGATGGTACCCGGATCGCATTACTCGTTTATTCAATAAAACTGGAGGAGCGTGGCACGGTGGCTCGGTACACGAACATTGGGAGCTAAATGGGGAGCAGGCAAAGACCGGACAATTAAAAGGTCACTTGCTGCATTACAGCTTTAGCAGCATATCTGAGCATGTAAAAAAACTGGATAAGTATACAGAGCTGGGCGCACGAGATGCTGTGGATAGAGGAAAGGACTGCAGCGTGCTAAAACTGTTTGTCGGTCCGCGATGGAATTTTTTCCAGGCTTACATTCTGCAGCGTGGTATTCTGGATGGATATTATGGATATGTGATCTGTAAACTCCACGAGTATAGTAGCTTTGCCAAATACGCAAAGATCCGTCAGTATGCACGGATGAAGCGAAAAGGACAACACTATTGATCTAATTATTCTAATTGCCCATAATGCACACTCCCGAAGAACACATCAGCCTTAATAAATATATTAGCAGCACGGGCTTTTGCTCGCGGCGCGAAGCTGATAAACTGATAGAACAGGGACGGGTAAGCATAAACGGCAAGACCGTAAAAACTGGTGCCCGTGTAAAAGATCACGATTCGGTGGCGATAGATGGTGAGCCCGTGAAAGGCAGCAAAAAAGCACGCCCAGTATATATTGTCCTGAACAAGCCAGTGGGCGTTACTTCTACTACCGATCCTAAGGATAAGACCAACATCATCTATTTCCTGGATTATCCTAAGCGTATCTTTCCCATCGGACGGCTGGATAAGGATTCAGACGGCTTGATCTTACTGACCAACGATGGCGATATCGTTAACAAGATCCTTCGCGCCAGCAACAATCATGAGAAGGAATACATAGTATCGGTGAACAAACCTATCACTCCCGAGTTCGTCACCAGCATGAGTAACGGCATACCGATGTTGGGGACAGTAACGAACAAGTGCTATGTGAAGCAGGAAGGCAATAAACGATTCCGCATTATACTCACGCAAGGACTCAACCGTCAGATCAGGCGCATGTGCGAATACCTGGGCTACGATGTCATGAAGCTGACCCGCGTACGCGTAATGAATATTAAGCTGGAGGATCTTCCTTCTGGCAAATGGCGATACCTGACCAATCCTGAAATTGATAAGCTAAATGACCTTGTAGCGACATCGACAAAAACCGAAGTAGCGCCGACTACATCTACCGCTAGAAAAAAGGAAAGCAAACCCAAGCCAGCCAGCACAGAAACAAAACGACCGCAACACACTCCATCTAAAAAGAAAAGCAGCTTTAAGGAGTTCCGCAACAATAACAGAAAAAAATAACGGAACAAATGAAGCAGGCAGCCATAGGCACGTACGCGGAAACAGCTACCAAGAGCGCTTACTTGAATTTGCTGTTCCTTGGTCTTTTTGTAAATATTATCACAGCCTTCTTTAGCGTTGGCTACCATCATCCCGACGAGCATTTCCAAGTATTAGAGTTTGCCGGTTATAAGCTTGGCAACTCGACATTGTCCGAGATACCATGGGAGTATTCAGCAAAATGCCGTGCAGGTTTGTTGCCCTTTATAACTTTCTGCCTCGCAAAGTTTTTATCCATTCTCCATCTTTACGATCCATTTGCGATCGCGCTCATTTTGCGGCTGGTAATGGTTGCCTGCACATGGTACGTCACCGTTCTTCTAACACGAGAGTTCCTTCCCGAATTCACTACACGAACAGGCGGATTATTATATGTAGGCAGCAGTCTACTGCTTTGGTTCGTACCATACCTTAACGTACGATTCTCTTCAGAAAATGTGGCTCAGCTTTGCTTCTTCCTTGCAGTGCTCCAGATATATCGCAGCCTTGTACGTAAGGCAGGAAATAGCAGTTGGCAATTATTAGCCGCTGGTTTTTTGCTGGGAATATCGTTTTTCATCAGGTTGCAAATGGGTTTTGCACTGGTCGGATTAGGAATATGGATGCTTTTTGTACAAAAAGCTAAATGGCATTATTGGCTGTCATTATTTGTTGGCGGTTTTATTGCCATAGGCATGTGTGTCCTTATAGACCATTGGCTATATGGTGTGTGGACCTTTAGTCCCTACAATTATTTTGCAGTTAATATCCTGCAGGATAAAGCTTCGGAATTTGGAGTTTCTCCATGGTGGGAATACTTTACATATTTCACTCTTGCCGCACTACCCCCTATCAGCATTATTCTGTTAGTGGCATTTTTTGCCGGTATAGGCAAAACACTACGACATCCATTCAGTTTGCTCACAATAACATTTATTGCTGGCCACATGTTTGTTGCCCATAAAGAGCTGCGTTTTATCTTTCCCATGTTACCCGCATTTATTTTCCTTGCATGCATGGGAATAGACGGCTGGTTGCGACGGTATGAAGATAAAAGACTGTTTCGGATAGTTGGTGGATTTGCAATTGGCGTGAACTTTGTGATGCTGTTATTTCGCTGCGTAATGCCCGCATACGATGCTGTTAGCTATTACAGTTTCATTTATTCTTACGCTAAAAAACATAGAACGCAGTTTGTTTCGCAAGAACGATCCCCATACAACACGATAGATCTTGAGGCGAATTTTTACAAACCAAGGGGCCTGCGTAGCCTTACTGTTCAACAGGCAGCAGATTTAACTGCGATAGTGGACGACGATAAAAATGAATCGGTCCTATACTTGTCACGTGGTTTGCAGACGCCCAATGTAAAGGGGCTCCAGTTCAAAAGATTATTCTGCATTTTTCCCTCCTGGCTCATGGAGTTTAACCCAAACAATTGGCAGGAGCGTGCTAATATCTGGGTTATATATGGTGTCGAACAATCAGGCACGGTCAAAGGCCATAGCTAACCACATTCTGAACTTAATCATTGTTGCATAAAACAAAACTGGTGCAAGGTTTAGCCCTGCACCAGTCAATCTGTAAAAATGCTAAGTTATTGCGGCACGCTTTTAAATGTGAGTGTCTTGTCAACACTGGTGCCGTGATCTATAGCCACCGACAAGGTAATCTTTACATCGGTAGCAGACGACAGTGTATCCGTCCATGTTTTATTCACACTCAGCACATCTGCGTGCGCATGTTCTTCTACATTCATTAGCTCCTGGTTGTTGGCTGTATTCACCAACGTTAGCTTGTAGCCATGCATTTCGGTATTGAAATTGATATCAGCGTCTATAGTAACTGTTTCACCTTTTTTTACGATCTGCCCTTCTTTAGGACTGTTAAAGGTTACCACAAGATTTGCTGGATCTGCCACGACCTCATCGTCCTTATGACAAGAAGTTGCAAATAATGGAAGAATAGAAAGCAGAGATAGTTTGATGGTATTTGAAAAAGTCATTTGTCTAGTTTTTTAAAAAGATCAATAAGCCGGTTTCAAGTCGGTGTTTAGCGCGCACGTAGTCATCAGCAAAATGCTGGGCTACAGGCAGAGAATAGATAAGTCTCAGGCCGATGGCTTTATAGGCAACTTGCACACCTGCTGCCGCATAGCAGATATAGCCTCCGCTTTGCGTATTCAGCCATTTTTTTGAATAGTTGGTGTAATCGTGCATAGCATATTCATAGCGGATACTAAGTTGCGGCAATAGGACAAACTCGTTTTGCTCGAGGCGATAAAAACCAGTCAGGGCGCTGTTCAGGCGATTACCATATTTCAGATCATACTTGTTTGGAGTAGTAATGGTAAAGGAACCATCCAGGTTCAACCCAAGTTCATTATGGGATACGGTGTAGTTTACATTTGTAAGAATATCCCACGATCCTGAACCTGGTTGCAAATTGGGAATACCTGCTCTATCGAGATCGGTAATGCTGGTATACCTGCCCGTGGGCATCTTAAGACCTGCACCACCCTGCAGATAATGTTTCCATTCTCTTTCCTCATCATCCTTATTCAGTATACGAATATTGGCCAGAACAGAGGCGTCACCTACTCCATTGATAGAATACGTTCCAGTATCGCTTGTCCTTACGTTATATTGATAAGGCACGAAGCCGAACAACTGGATATTCTTAGCCGGTTGGTACCGGCCCCAAACTTGCATGGTGTTGTACGACTCTTGCGAAGTTTCGGTTTTGCTCGTTGCAAACAGCGGAGGAAAGCTGCTTTGAAAGCTTCTGTATTGGTACTGCAGACCTACAAAGTTGCCACCAAGTTGCGGGAGTATCCCCATATACTGATTACCAGCAGATGATCCACACACATCGCAGGCGATAGCTGGAAAGCCCATTACCAGGCTTGCCCAGATAATAACTAATGATCTGCTCACGAAAACAGATTTATGCAATTAGGATGCGCGATATGCGGCAGCCAATATGCTATCAATAATTTGATGGAATAGTTGTGTTCTCGCCGGTTTGCGAGATTTCAAATAAATCAGGCGGCAAATGCTGGTGGATGGAAGACGGAGTGCAGCACACTTTCAGTTGCAAAGTCGCTGTAGAAACCATTTTCGGCAGGCATTGCAGCTGGTAGTACATAGGCAAGCGTAATGCAATCGCATATAATGAAATCGATGGTGAGCTGAGAGGACTGCTCAGTCTTATTCTTTGATTGATCTTCTGAATTGCCAGTTTTAGCGAGTTGCTTTTTCAGGTAGCACTTGCCATGGCATCTCATCTGGGGCTTATCCCGATTCTCGCATAGTGTCTGGGAGACATAGCTCTTATTAACCTCGTACCAGGCCACTACGCCTAGTTTTACCAGGCATTGAAAGCTGAGGCTCAATAACAGCAGTATTGCGACTATGCGGAACATTGAGCGGCAAAGTTAGGATGAACACGATAGTTAACCAGAAAAACTTCTTAGTTAACTGCAGAATAACTTGAGAAGATGCATAAAAACAAAAACGCCGTTCAGAAAACTGAACGGCGTTAAAAGTAAAAGACCCCATCGAATGATGAGGTCTTTATAATAAATATGGCAGCTACCTACT